>SCPW01000461.1 GCA_004298605.1 Gallionella sp. | reverse complement strand
TTCGGGCCGATGATGCCGACGATCGCGCCGGGCGGTACCTTGAAGCTGAAGTTGTCGATCAGCAGCCGGTCGCCGTAGGCTTTGCTCACGCCGTCGAATTCGATGACTTCGTTGCCGAGGCGCTCGCCGACCGGGATGAAGATTTCCTGCGTTTCGTTGCGCTTCTGGTATTCCTGCGAATTGAGTTCCTCGAAACGGTTCAGACGCGCCTTGGATTTGGCCTGGCGCGCTTTGGGGTTCTGTCGCACCCATTCCAGTTCCTGCTTCATCGACTTCATGTGCGCGTCGATCTGTTTGTTTTCCTGTTCGAGGCGCGCTTCCTTCTGTTCGAGCCAGCTCGAATAGTTGCCCTTCCACGGGATGCCGTGGCCGCGGTCGAGTTCGAGGATCCATTCGGCGGCGTTGTCGAGGAAGTAGCGGTCGTGGGTGACGGCGACGACAGTGCCGGGGAAGCGCACCAGGAATTGCTCCAGCCACTCCACCGATTCGGCGTCGAGGTGGTTGGTCGGCTCGTCGAGCAGCAGCATGTCGGGCTTTTCCAGCAGCAGTTTGCACAGCGCGACGCGGCGCTTTTCGCCGCCTGAGAGGTTTTTGATCGCCGCGTCCCAGTCCGGTAGGCGCAGCGCATCGGCGGCGATTTCCATCTGGTGCGAGGCATCGCTGCCCGAGGCGGCGATGATGTTTTCGAGGCGCGCCTGCTCGGCGGCGAGCGCGTCGAAGTCGGCGTTCTCGTCGGCGTAGGCGGCATACACCTCGTCGAGCTTGGCCTGCGCCTGCATCACTTCGCCGAGCGCTGATTCCACTTCCTGCTTGACGGTGGCATCGGGATCGAGCACCGGTTCCTGCGGCAGGTAGCCGATCTTGATGTTGGGCAGGTGCTGCACCTCGCCGTCATATTCCTTGTCCGCACCGGCCATGATGCGCAGCACGGTGGATTTGCCCGAGCCGTTCAGGCCGAGCAGGCCGATCTTCGCACCGGGGAAAAAACTGAGGGAGATGTCCTTGATGATCTGACGTTTCGGGGGGACGATTTTGCTCACGCGGAGCATCGACATTACGTATTGGGCCATTTTTTATATCGCAGTGAAGTTTCGGAAAGGGGCGTAGCTTACCGCAAAGTGCGGGCAACTAAAAATCCATGTTTCTCAACGCTTATGCGCTATTGTAGGACGCGCTGTGCAAAAATGCCGGGACACCGCAAACCGGTTTGGCGGTGAAAATAATTGATAGGTAACGCTAAGTATGAAGCTTGGAAGAAACGATCCGTGCAGTTGCGGCAGCGGTAAAAAATACAAGAACTGCTGCATGAGTAAAGCCGGTATCCGCCCGGCTGCACCCCAACCCACCGAGGTCAACCAGTTGATCGCGCTGCTCAACACCGGGCGCCATGCGGAACTGGAAAACCGGGTGCATTTGCTGCTCGGGCAGTATCCTGATTACGGCATTGCCTGGCATTTATTGGGTGTCTCGCTTCAGGCGCAAGGCAAGGATGGCCTGCCCGCTTTGCAAAAAGCAGCGGAATTGTTGCCCGATGACGCGGTGGCGCATAACAACCTGGGTAACGCCCTGAGTGCCGCCGGGCAGCCAGATAGCGCGGTGGCGAGCTACCGCCGGGCGCTGGGGATTAAACCCGATTTCGCCATGGCACACAGCAACCTGGGCACTACCCTGAATTCACTCGGACAATTCGACAGCGCGCTGGCAAGCTGCCGCCGCGCGTTGGCGATCAATCCCGATTACGCGGAGGCGCACAATAATCTTGGGGTCGCCCTCCGTGCGCTGGGTCTGCTTGCTGAAGCCGAAGCCAGTTGCAGGCGCGCGCTGGCGCTCAAGCCCGATTACGCGGAGGCGTACAACAACCTGTGCGTTATCCTGAATGGCCTCGGCCAACTTGGCGGCGCGGCGGCAGCTTGCCACCGGGCGCTGGAAATCAAACCCGATTTTGTTGAGGCGCATAACAATCTGGGTACTGCCCTGAACGGCCTCGGGCAACTTGACGACGCTGTGGCAAGCTGCCGCCGCGCGCTTGAACTCAAGCCCGATTATGCCGAGGCACACAGCAATATGGGCATCGCGCTCCAGGCGCTGGGCCGTCTTGCCGAAGCGGAATCCAGTTGCAGGCGCGCGCTCGAACTCAAGCAGGATTACGCCGATGCGCATTACAATTTGGGCGTCATTCTCCTGGCGCAAGGCCGGTTTGCCGAAGCCGAAGCACACTATCGCCGGGCGCTGGAGATCAATCCTGGTTATATCGAGGCGTATAGCAATCTGCTGTTTGCCTTAAACTACGGCGACAGCCACACACCTCTACATTACCTGGAACAGGCGCGCCAGTATGGCCGGATGGTCGCGGGAAAGGTGGGGAAACAATTTTCTGCCTGGCAGAATGTGGCCCGCCCCGAACGCCTGCGTGTCGGGCTGGTGTCCGGCGATTTGCGGGCACATTCGGTGGGGTATTTTCTGGAAGGACTGTTGTCGCGTATCGACCCGGCCCGCATCGAGTTGATCGCTTATCCGACAACCCTCATGGAAGACGAGCTCACGGCGCGCATCCGCCCATATTTTTCTGCCTGGAAACCGCTGATCGGCAAGAGCGATGCGGCGGCGGCCCATTTGATACATGCTGATGGCGTGCATATCCTGCTCGATATTTCCGGCCACACCGCCCATAATCGCCTGCCGGTATTTGCGTGGAAACCCGCGCCGGTGCAGGTTACGTGGCTGGGGTTGCCCAACACGACCGGGGTGCGTGAAATGGATTATGTGCTGGGCGACCATCAGGCGATCCCACCGGGGCACGAAAATCACTTTTCGGAAAAAGTATGGAGATTGCCCGACAGCTACCTGTGTTTTTCCGCACCGGCATACGCCTTGGACGTGGCGCCTCTCCCCGCGCTTTCAACGGGGCATGTGACTTTCGGGAGTTTCAACAACCTGGCCAAAATGAACGATGCCGTGGTGGAATTGTGGGCGCGCATACTCCAGTCCGTGCCGGGCTCACATCTTTACCTCAAGGCCAAGCAACTGAATGACGCGGGCATCCGCGAACAGACACGACGGCGTTTTGCCGCATGGGGCATTGCTCCGGAGCGCCTGCTTCTGGGCGGAACACTGGGCTCCATCGCCGATCATTTGTCCGAGTACAATAAAATCGACGCAGCCCTCGACACCTTCCCATACCCCGGCGTGACCACCAGCGTTGAAGCCTTGTGGATGGGCGTGCCCGTTGTGGCCCTGCATGGCGATAGATTCCTTTCGCTTACGGCAAAAAGCATCGCGCATCACGCCGGATTGCCGGGCTGGGTTGCGGCAGATAAGGATGATTATGTGGCAAAAGCCGTGGCATTTACATCCGATCTTGGGCGCTTGGCCGCCCTGCGGGCTGGCTTGCGGCAACAGGTGCTGGCATCCCCAATGTTCGACGCACCACAATTTGCCCGCAATTTTGAGGATGCCCTGTGGGAAATGTGGCGGGAACAAACCCGGATTATTTGATCTTTGAAATAGAATTGGAATGGCTCCACCTTGATGTGTAAGATGGAGCCGTCTTTTGACCCAACGATAGGAGATGACCCATGAAAATCACCACGAAGAAACTGCTGTCGGAACTCAACAAGGATCTGGAATGGGAATACGCGGCGGCTGTCCAGTACGTGCAACATGCGGCCACGATTAACGGCGCGCAATTCGATTCCATCCAGAAGGAATTACTGATCCACGCACAGGAAGAAATGCAGCATGCCGTCATGTTGTCCGAGCAGATCGCCTTTCTCGGCGGCGTGCCCACCGTGGACGTGGAGAAACGCGAGATTTCGGCGGATAGCCTGGAAATGCTGAAACAGGATCTATGGGGCGAGAACAACGCCATCGCACGCTACAAGAAGCGCATCGGCGAAGCCGAGGAGCTCAAGGAATATGGCTTGCGGCGGGTGCTGGAGGATATCCTGATCCAGGAGGAAGAACACAAGCGCGACATCACCAACGCGCTTTCAAAATAGCAAAACTCCCCCTTTAACGAAGGGGGAAAAACGCTACTCGTTCAGTGATACTTGCGACTGAGCTCATGCACCGCCTTGACCAGCGCCGCCGCGTGTTCCGGGTCAGTGTGCTGCGAAATGCCGTGCCCCAGGTTGAACACGTGGCCGCTGCCGTAGCCGTAGCTGCCGAGGATGCGTTCCACTTCGGTGTGGATCGCATCGGGCGAAGCGAACAGCACGGCGGGATCCATGTTGCCTTGCAGCGCGACTTTGTTGCCGATGCGCTGGCGGGCGATGCCGATGTCGATGGTCCAATCCAGGCCGACCGCATCACAGCCGGTGTTGGCGATGCTTTCCAGCCACAGGCCGCCGCCCTTGGTGAACACGATGCTCGGGATGCGCACGCCATCTTTTTCTTTGATTAGGCCATCCACGATGCGGTGCGTGTAGGCCAGCGAGAATTCGTGGAATGCCGCATGGGACAACACACCGCCCCAGGAATCAAAAATCATCACAGCTTGCGCGCCCGCTTCGATTTGCGCGTTCAGGTAAGCGATCACCGCCTGGGTGGTCACTTCGAGAATGTGGTGCATCAGCTTCGGCTCGTTGTACATCAAGGTTTTCACCTTGGCGTAATCGTCGCTGCCGCCGCCTTCGACCATGTAGCAGGACAAGGTGAACGGGCTGCCGGAGAAGCCGATCAGCGGCACGCTGCCATTCAATGATTTGCGGATTTGGGTCACCGCATCGGTGACGTAGCGCAAATCCTTGCCGATGTCCGGCACGCGCAATGCCCTGATATCGGCTTCCGTCTTCAGCGGACGCTCGAACTTCGGGCCTTCGCCATCGGCAAAATACAGCCCCAAACCCATCGCATCCGGCACGGTCAGAATATCGGAGAACAGGATCGCGGCATCCAGCGGGAAGCGCTCCAGCGGTTGCAGCGTGACTTCAGTCGCGTAATCGGGGCTTTTGCACAGGCCGAGAAAACTGCCGGCACGCTTGCGCGTCTCGCGGTATTCCGGCAGGTAACGGCCCGCCTGGCGCATCATCCACATTGGCGTGTATTCGGTTGGTTGACGCAGCAGTGCGCGCAGGAAGGTGTCGTTTTTCAGTTTGAAGTTCATGGTTTCTCTTGGTTGATGTTTATTAATGCACTATCGCAAAACAACCCTCACCCCCAGCCCCTCTCCCGCCTGCGGGAGAGGGGAGCGGGTTATCGGGGTAGTACGGAACTGCCCATCAGGAACTCATCCACCGCCCGCGCGCATTGCCTGCCTTCGCGGATCGCCCATACCACCAGCGATTGGCCGCGGCGCATGTCGCCTGCGGCGAAGACTTTACCCACGCTGGTGCGGTAAGTTTCCGTGTCGGCTTTGATGTTGCCGCGCGCGTCTTTTTCCACGCCGAACGCATCCAGCACTTTTTGCACCGGGCTGACGAAGCCCATCGCCAGCAATACCAGATCGGCTTTGAGCTCGAACTCGCTGCCCGCGATTTCATTCATCTTGCCGTCTTTCCATTCGACGCGCACCGCGCGCAGCTTTTCCACCTTGCCGTCGCTGCCGATAAATTCTTTGGTGGATACCGCCCAGTCGCGCTGGCAGCCTTCGTCGTGCGAGCTGGAGGTGCGCAGCTTCAGCGGCCAGTTCGGCCACACCAGCGACCTGTTTTCCTGCTCGGGCGGACGCGGCATCACTTCGAACTGGGTGACCGACAACGCGCCATGGCGGTTCGATGTACCCACGCAATCCGAGCCGGTATCGCCGCCGCCGATCACGATCACATGCTTGCCGGTGGCTTTGATCTGCTCCGGCAACACATCACCGGCATTGACGCGATTCTGTTGCGGCAGGAACTGCATCGCGTTGTAGATGCCGCTCAACTCGCGCCCCGGCGCAGGCAGGTCGCGCGGTGTTTCGGCGCCGCCGGACAACACTACCGCGTCAAATTCGGCCAGCAGCGTTTCCGGGGCGATAGTTTGTTTGGCTAAATTATTGACGATGCCCAGATCGGCGTCTTTGCCGATGAACACGCCGGTGCGGAACGTCACGCCTTCGGCCTGCATTTGCGCGACGCGGCGGTCGATGTTCGACTTCTCGAATTTGAAATCGGGGATGCCGTAGCGCAGCAAACCGCCGATGCGGTCGTTTTTCTCGAACACGGTCACGTCGTGCCCGACGCGCGCCAGTTGCTGCGCGGCTGCCATGCCCGCCGGGCCGGAGCCGACCACGGCGACTTTCTTGCCGGTCTTGCTGGCGGGCGGTTGCGGTGTGACCCAGCCTTGCTCCCAGCCCTTGTCGATGATGGCGTGCTCGATGGATTTGATGCCCACCGCATCGTCGTTGATGTTCAGCGTACACGCCGCCTCGCAGGTTGCCGGGCAGATGCGCCCGGTGAAATCGGGGAAGTTGTTGGTGGAGTGCAGCACGTCCAGCGCTTCGCGCCAGTTGCCGCGATACACCAGGTCGTTCCAGTCCGGGATGACGTTGTTGACCGGGCAACCGTTGCTGCAAAACGGGATGCCGCAATCCATGCAGCGCGCGCCTTGCGTCTTGGCCTGATCGTCGGTCAGATGCAGCACGAATTCCTGGTAATTTTTGAGCCGTTCCGCCACCGGCAAACTTGCTTCGCTGAGTCGGCGGAATTCCATAAATCCGGTTGGTTTTCCCATATTAGCTCACCTTTTCGGGCGCAATGAATTGCGCCCCTACATTTTGCGCTGCAATCTCCTGCAACGCGCGACGATATTCGGTTGGCATGACCTTGACGAACTTCGGCAGGTATGCCGCCCAGTTATCCAGAATCAGCTTGGCGCGCACGCTGCCGGTGTGTTGCCAGTGATTCTGTACAAACGATTTCAACACATGCTCATCCGCTTTGCCCAGATGGTTGAAATGCACGCGGCCGTGCGCTACCGGCAGATCCTCCGTGCCATCCAGCGCGGCCACTTCTTCCGGCACCGGTTCGAGTTCCACCATCGCCAGGTTGCAGCGTTTTTCAAAACCGCCGTCTTCATCCAGCACATACGCCACGCCGCCCGACATACCCGCAGCGAAGTTGCGCCCGGTTTGCCCCAGCACGATCACCAGACCGCCGGTCATGTATTCGCAACCGTGGTCACCCAGCCCTTCCACGACCGCGACGGCGCCCGAATTGCGCACCGCAAAACGCTCGCCCGCCACGCCCGAAAAATAGCATTCGCCGGAAGTCGCGCCATACAGCACGGTGTTGCCGACGATAATATTTTCATGCGAGACCAGCCTGGCATCGGCGGGCGGCATGATCGCGATGCGTCCGCCGCACAGACCTTTGCCGACATAGTCGTTGCCTTCGCCGCGCAACTCGAACGAAACGCCGTGCGCGAGGAACGCACCGAAGCTTTGTCCCGCCGTGCCGCCGAATTTCACGCTGATGGTGTCGGTCGGCAAACCGGCATTGCCATAACGCTTGGCCACTTCGTGCGACAGCATGGTGCCGACGGTGCGGTTGACGTTGCTGATTTTGCTTTCGATGACCACCGCTTGCTTGTTGTTCAAGGCGTTTTGCGCCTGGGCGATCAGCGTGTTATCCAGCGCTTTTTCCAGCTCGTGATCCTGTGTTTGCGCGTGGTGGCGCGCCACATTGGCCGCCACGGCCGGCTGGTAGAATATCTTCGAGAAATCCAGCCCCTGCGATTTCCAGTGGGCGATGCCGCGCTTCATATCGAGCAGATCGCTGCGCCCGATCAGATCGACAAACTTGCGGATGCCCAGTTGCGCCATGTATTCGCGCACTTCTTCGGCGATGAAGAAGAAGAAGTTGACCACATGCTCCGGCTGCCCGGTAAATTTCTTGCGCAACTCGGGGTCTTGCGTCGCCACGCCTACCGGGCAAGTGTTGAGGTGGCATTTGCGCATCATGATGCAGCCTTCCACCACCAGCGGCGCGGTGGCAAAACCGAACTCATCCGCGCCCAGCAACGCGCCGATCAGCACGTCGCGGCCGGTCTTGAGCTGGCCGTCCACCTGCAATGCGACGCGCCCGCGCAACTGGTTCAGCACCAGCGTTTGCTGCGCTTCGGCCAGACCCAGTTCCCACGGTGTGCCCGCGTGCTTGATCGAAGAAATCGGCGATGCGCCGGTGCCGCCGTCGAAACCGGACACCACGATGTGGTCGGCCTTGGCTTTGGATACGCCCGCCGCCACCGTGCCCACGCCCACTTCGGAAACCAGCTTGACCGAAATCGACGCGCTCGGGTTGGCGTTTTTCAGATCGTGAATCAGTTGCGCCAGATCTTCGATCGAATAAATGTCGTGATGCGGCGGCGGGGAAATTAGCCCCACGCCCGGCACCGAGAAGCGCAGCTTGGCGATGTATTCGGACACCTTGTGGCCCGGCAACTGGCCGCCTTCGCCGGGCTTCGCGCCCTGCGCCATCTTGATCTGGATCTGGTCGGCGTTGCTCAGATATTCGGCGGTGACACCGAAGCGCCCCGATGCGACTTGCTTGATGCTCGAACGCAGCGAATCGCCCGCCTTCAGTTCGCGGTCTTTGGCGATGCGGTTTTTGCCGATGATATCAGAGAGCATTTCGCCGCCCTTGAACGGCTTGAAGCGGGTCGCATCTTCGCCACCCTCGCCGGTGTTGGATTTGCCGCCGATGCGGTTCATCGCGATCGCCAGCGTGGTGTGCGCTTCGGTGGAAATCGAGCCCAGCGACATCGCGCCGGTCACAAAGCGTTTGACGATTTCCTTGGCCGGTTCCACTTCTTCCAGCGGCACCGGTGCGCCTGCGGGCTTGATGTCGAACAGCCCGCGCAAGGTTTTCAGGCGCTGGCTCTGTTCGTTGATGAGCTTGGCGTATTCCTTGAAGGTTGATGCGTTGTTGGTGCGTGTCGCGTTTTGCAGTTTGGCGATGGTGTCGGGCGTCCACATATGCTCTTCGCCGCGCGCGCGCCAAGCGTATTCGCCGCCCGCTTCGAGCGCGTTGGCCAGCACCGGATCGTTGCCGAATGCATTGCGGTGCGTGCGCACCGCTTCTTCGGCCACCTCGCTTAAACCGATGCCTTCGATCTGGGTCGCCGTACCGGTGAAATACTCCGCAACAAATTCGGCATTCAGGCCGATTGCTTCAAAAATTTGCGCGCCGCAATAAGACTGGTAAGTCGAAATGCCCATCTTGGACATGACTTTCATCAAGCCCTTGTTGATCGCCTTGATGAAATGTTTTTTGGCTTGCTTGGCGTCGATTTTTGCCGGGAGATTCATCGCCGCAATGGTTTCGTAGGCCAGCCACGGGCAAACCGCTTCCGCGCCATATCCGGCCAGCAATGCGAAGTGGTGCACCTCGCGCGCCGAACCGGTGTCCACCACCAGCCCGGCGCTGGTGCGCAAGCCTTCGCGCACCAGATGATGGTGTACTCTGGCGCAGGCCGCCAGCGCGGGGATCGCCACGCGCTCTGCCGACACCGCGCGATCCGACAGGATCAGCACGTTGTAACCGTCGGCCACGGCCTGGTCGGCGGCGGCGCACAATGCCTGAACAGCCGCGCCGCAGCCCGCCGCGCCCTGCGCGACCGGGTAGGTGATATCCAGCACCAGCGAGCGGTAACGCCCCTGGGTGAGCTGGTCGATGTTGCGCAATTTCGCGATATCGTCGTTCGACAACACCGGCTGATGCACTTCCAGGCGCAGCGGCGGATTGGTTTCGTCGATGCCGAGCAGGTTGGGTTTGGGGCCGATAAACGAGGTCAGCGACATCACGATTTCTTCGCGGATCGGGTCGATCGGCGGGTTGGTTACCTGCGCGAACAACTGCTGGAAGTAATCGTAAAACGTGCGGTTTTTGTTCGACAATACCGGCAATGCGCTATCTACACCCATCGAACCGGTCGGCTCTTCACCGGCGTTCACCATCGGGGTCAGGATGAATTTGATGTCTTCCTGCGAATAGCCGAATGCCTGCTGGGTATCCAGCAATGTAGGGGCGCAACCCCATCCCCACCCCAACCCTCCCCTTGAAGGGGAGGGGGCAGTCGTTCCTTCCCCTTCAGGGGGAAGGTTAGGATGGGGGTGGGTTCCCATCGCGCCCTCGTCCGCAGCAGGCTCCGGCAAATCAGCCAGGAAATAGCGCGACTGCTCGATCCAGTCGCGATAAGGCTTGGCGGTAGCAAGCTGATTTTTCAGTTCGGCATCATCCACGATGCGTCCGGCCTGCATGTCGATCAGGAACATCTTGCCCGGCTGCAAACGCCATTTCTTGACGATCTTGTGCTGGGGAATATCCAGCACCCCCATCTCGGAGGCCATCAACACCAGATCATCATCGGTAATCAGATAGCGCGCCGGACGCAGCCCGTTACGATCCAGCGTTGCGCCGATCATTTGCCCGTCGGTGAACGCCACTGCGGCGGGACCGTCCCACGGCTCCATCAGCGCGGCGTGATATTCGTAAAACGCGCGGCGTTCCTCGTCCATCAGCGGGTTGCCCGCCCAAGCTTCGGGAATCAGCAGCATCATCGCGTGCGGTAGCGAATAACCGCCCGCCACCAGCAATTCCAGCGCGTTGTCGAAACAGGCGGAATCGGACTGGCCTTCGACGATCAACGGCCAGAGTTTTTCCAAGTCATCGCCGAGCAGCTTGGACG
This sequence comes from Gallionella sp., assembly GCA_004298605.1. GTDB lineage: Bacteria > Pseudomonadota > Gammaproteobacteria > Burkholderiales > Gallionellaceae > Gallionella. The sequence goes on along the minus strand of SCPW01000461.1, from coordinate 11,665 downwards.
ACATCGCCGCATGGCGCGCGGTCATCCAGTTCACGTTGCCGCGCACGGTGTTAATTTCGCCGTTGTGCGCGATCATGCGGAACGGGTGCGCCAGATCCCAGGTCGGGAAGGTGTTGGTGGAAAAACGCTGGTGCACCAAGGCCAGCGCGCTGACCACGCTGCCATCCCGCAAATCGAGATAATATTTGCCGACCTGATCGGCCAGCAACATACCCTTGTAAACGATGGTGCGCGAGGAAAGCGAAGGGATATAAAAACCTTTATCTTGCGTGGCCTGAAGGCCGCGCACCGCATGTTCGGTGGTTTTTCGGATCACGAACAGCTTGCGTTCAAACGCGTCCGCATCGGCGCAATCCGCCCCGCGCGCGACGAACACCTGGCGCACCACAGGCTCCACCTTTTTGACGCTCTCGCCCAAACCGGAGCTGTCCACCGGCACATCGCGCCAGCCCAACAGGCGCTGGCCTTCGGCGGTAATCCTGCCGGCGATGATTTGCTCGCACATGGCGCGCGCCGACGCATCGCGCGGCAAAAACAACATACCCACACCGTAGTTGCCGGCGGCTGGCAATACCACGCCCTTGCCCGCGCACTGCGCGCGCAGAAACGCGTCGGGGATTTGCAGCAGGATGCCAGCGCCATCACCGGCCAACGGGTCGGCGCCCACCGCGCCGCGATGCGTCAAATTCTCCAGAATCTGCAAGCCCCGGCGCACCATGTCATGGCTTTTTTGCCCTTTGATGTGCGCGACAAAGCCCACCCCACAAGCATCGCGCTCCTGGCGCGGATCATACAAACCTTGCTGCATCGGCAAAGAAAAGTTACTCACGGCACTCCCCAGTTCAAACTATCCACATAGCCCATTCATTAAAAAACAAAAAAATGGCGACACACGCCGCCACGTCTACACGTTACAAAAGCGAAAGGGCGGGAATCTTACCTTGTCTCAAGGCTGCGGGCAACCGCGAGCGGATTGCGCTGATGGCCGCACCCGGCGTCATATGGAAACCGGCAAGCGGGCACCGGCCATGTCCGTTAACCGGCTTTATGCCGGCAAACAGCAATCTGCGGCATAATCCGGCTTGCGCGTTCGCACATACTTGAAAAATTGTGTTTCCGGGCTGGCGTCCCATCCCAATTTGCTGTCCAATTTCGTAAAATATTCGCTGCCTGTGCCCAACCACAACCAGAGGGAATTGATATGTTCGAAAAAATGATGTCTTTAAGCATCCGCTGGAAACTGCAATTAGGTTTTTTCGTGGTTACCATGATCACCACGATTTACAACCGGATGCTGGCTTCGCACGAGCTGGACAAGATGGTCGAGATCGCGCGCACCAGCGGCGTGTCAAAGCAGGTCGTGGACCAACTGGCCGCCAATCATTCCGCGTACATTTTCAATTCGTTCTGGGAATCCGGCATCGAATTCGCCATCCAGTTCATGGTCATCGGGATGCTTGCCAGCACCTTCGTGCGCCCGATTCAGTCGCTGTGCAACTCGTTGAAGGCGGTCATGGAGGGCGACCTGACCAAGGGTGTGGAAAACAAGTCGCGCGACGAGATTGGCGTTCTGGAAAAAAGCTTCAATGATGTGCTGGACAGCCTGAACAAGATCATGCGCGAGATCGATGAAAGCGGCAAACATATGGGTCAATCCGCTTACCAGATCGCCACGATTTCATATGAAATCGCCGAGGTGAGCAAGCAGGAGCAAAGACGCTCCGAGGAAGTCAACGAGGCGACGGTCGAATTGCACAAAATCTCCGGCAAGGTTCAGGAGTCGGCGCAGTTTGCGACAGAGCGTGCCCGGCAAACCGAAGAATGCGCCAGCAAAGGGATCAGGATGGTCCAGAAGAGCATTGAGGAGATGGAACAGACGGCGCAGGAAGTCAACCGCGCCGCAACGGAAATCGCCGAGCTGGCGCAAGTGGCGGACCAGATTCATCACATCATCGACGCCATCAAATCCATTGCCGGGCAAACCAACCTGCTCGCGCTCAACGCCGCCATCGAAGCCGCGCGCGCCGGGGAAGAGGGGCGCGGTTTTGCGGTGGTGGCGGACGAAGTGCGCAAACTGGCTGAAGAAACCAATAGTTCGGCTGCCGAAGTGTCGCAAATCATCGCGCAGCTTACCGGAAAAGTCACGCAGGTGACCGATGCGATGAGTGTGGTAGTGGAAAAGGTTCACGCCAGCCAGCGTGTGGCGGGCGAGACCGCCAGCGTCATCCACGTCATGGAGCGGCAGGTGATGGAAACGTCCGAAGCCAGCCTCAGCATTTCGGAAGCCAGCAGACAGCAACTGGACAAACTGGCGACGCTGGGCGGCACGCTGGACAAGCTGTTTGTCACGTTGCACGAAAGCTCCGCCAAGGTGGAAACAACGGCCACAATCGGCGATAACCTGTATTGCGTGACGAAACGGCTGAACGAGTTGATGTCGGGCTTCACTTTTGAGCAAAACAGGGAAATCAAACTGGAGCAACACGAGAAGCGCCGTTACCCGCGCACGCAGAATTATTTACTGGTGAAGGCCGGGCAGGGTGGCAAAAATCTGGAAGGTGTGACCAGGGATTTCAGCATGACCGGCATCAATCTCGTGCTGACCAGCCCGCTCGAGCAGGATAAAGAGCTCGATCTCGGCATTTATTTGCCTTGCGAGGATATGGAACAATATAAAAACCAGATACCGGTCAATCTTGTCGGGCAGATTGTATGGCAACGCGTGGAAGGCAAAAACCACCTGTACGGCATCGAATTCACCGGGATGGATGAGGGCAAACGCAGCTATCTGAAAACCTGTTTCGATTTCTTCAACAAGAAGGCCGAGTTTTGAGCCCGCGCGCACATCGCGGGGGCGCGATTCACCTCGGAGAGGTTAACGCGCCCTTGCGGGTTATTCCAACTTTGAAATTGAACCGGAATTAAAGCCCGGAAAGGTAATCCGACACCGCTTCGATTTCGGCGTCGGTCATTTGCTTGGCGATGTTGGTCATCATGCCGGACGGATCGTTTTTGCGTTCGCCTTTTTTGAAATCGGCCAGTTGTTTAACCAGGTAATCCTTGTGCTGGCCGCCGATTACCGGAAACATGGAATTGCCGGGCGATTCGCCCTTGCCGTCTTTGCCATGGCAATTGATGCAGCCGTAAATGAGGCTGGAGACGTTGCCATCAATGTACAATTTTTTTCCGGCCTCGTTGCTTCCGCCAGAACCCTTCATCTGCTTCTGGCTGGCAAAATAGGCCGAGATATCGAACAGATCCTGCCGTTCGGTTACGGTTGCCGCCATGCCGCTCATCATCGGGTCGTTGCGCAAGGTGTTCTGGAAGTCGCGCATCTGCCTATTGAGATAGCCGGCGTATTGCCCGGCGAGTTTGGGGAAATTCGGCGCGGCGCTGTTGCCGTCTTCGCCGTGGCAACCCTGGCACACGGCCGCTTTTTCCTTGCCCGCGACAGGATCGCCGGTACCGATGCGCTGCTTTACATCATTCGGGCTATCCCCGGCGTATGCGGAAGCCGCCGCAAACAGCACGGCGGACAGAACAACAGCAATGCTTTTCTTGGTGTGCGGCATGTTTACCCTCCTTTTGGTTTGAACCGCCGCGATTGTTTCTCATAACACGCCTTGCGTCAACATCGCTGCCGCAACCCCTTCGCCGCCCGCTTCATCCTGGCTGACGAAGCGGTTTGTAGCTATATCAGAGCCGCCGCGAACGGGTTAGTCTCACTGTGTCACAAAGCGCTGAAGGGCGCATTGCGGCGTTAAAATCGTGCTCAAAATGCGGGGTCGCGTAGCGATAAACTCTATGTAAACTCCGCTTTTTGCGAGTTGGGCGGCAACGGCGAGCCGCCCATCCCTGCTTGAACCACTTCGCCCGATTTTGCCTTGCACTGCATCCCTTGATCGCTTTGTGACACAGTAAGATTAGGGAGCCGCTGAGTAAGCTTGTTCGCATTGAGCCTGATTTTGAGCCGCCGATGATGGCGGTATGCGTATTCACGATTGCATCATCAGCCCTTCAATTTGCGCGACGGATTTAGGCGCAGCTCCGGTCAGCACTTCATTCCCTTGCGCCGTAATCACCACATCGTCTTCGATGCGGATACCGATGTCCCATAATGCTTGCGGCACATCGTCTGCCGGGCGGATGTAGCAGCCGGGCTCGACGGTCAGCGCCATGCCGGGTTGCAGCGTGCGCCAGTTATCGCCAATTTTGTAATCGCCCACATCGTGTACATCCATGCCCAGCCAGTGGCCGGTGCGGTGCATGTAAAATTTTTTGTAGCTCTCGCTTTCCAGCACGGCATCCACGCTGCCGCAGCACAGCTTGAGGTCGATGAAGCCCTGCGCCAATACGCGCAGCGCGGCGTTGTGCGGGGCGTCCCAGGTGTTGTCGGGGCGTGCGGCGGCGATCGCGGCGGACTGTGCGGCAAGCACGATTTCATACACGTCTTTTTGCGCGGGCGAGAAACGCCCATTCACCGGAAAGCAGCGCGTGATGTCGGAGGCGTAGCCGTCGACTTCGCAGCCCGCGTCGATCAGCAGCAGGTCGCCGTCCTTGAGTTGCGCATCGTTTTCGATGTAATGCAGCACGCAGGCATTCGCACCGCCCGCGACGATGGAGGTGTAAGCGGGATGGCGCGCGCCGTGGCGGCAGAATTCGTGCAGCAATTCGGCTTCGACCTCGTATTCGAATTGTCCGGGGCGTGTGAACTGCATGGCGCGCCGGTGCGCCCGGGCGGAGATGGCGGCGGCGCGGCGCATGATGGACAGTTCGTGCCCATCTTTGAACAGCCGCATTTCGCGGAGCAAGGTGCGCACATCGCATATCTCGTCCGGCGCGCGGATGCCGCTGCGCGCTTTGGCCTGCACCGCACCGCGCAGTTTGAGGATGCGCTGGTCCCACGCGGCATCGTGCCCCAGCGGATAAAACAGCGCGGGCTGGTTGCCCATCAGCCCGGCCAATTTTTCATCCAGTTGCGCGATGGGATAAGCGGCGTCGAAACCGAATTGTTCCCGTGCGGCATCGGGGCCGAAGCGATGGCCGTCCCAGATTTCGCGTTCGAGATTTTTTTCGCGGCAGAACAGCATGGCTTGCGGTTCACTTCCCGCAACCAGCACCAGCACGGCTTCCGGTTCGGAAAAGCCGCTCAGGTAGTAAAAGTTGCTGTCGTGGCGGTAGGAATAATGCGAGTCGCCATTGCGCGCAACTTCCGGCGCGGTGGGGATGATGGCGATGCCGCGCCGCATCTTCTCCAGCAGGCGGGTACGGCGTTGTTCGTATGGGGTCTGGATTATGTTCATGGGGCATTGTGCGATGAACTTATCTGCCTGTCGAGTTCGGCCAGACGTTGCGGTGTGCCGACATCCACCCACACTCCCGTGTGATGTTCGCCGCTTACTTTTCCGAGCGCGATTTGCGCGCGCAGCAGGGGTGCGAGCGGCGCGATGCCGCCGCGCGGGATATGGGCGAACAAGGATGGCCGGTAGATGCCGATGCCGCTGAAAGTCAACACCTCACCCCCCCCAACCCCCCCTTGTCGGGGGAGGAGCATGGCTCCCCCCTGACAAGGGGGGCTGGGGGGGGTTGGCGGAGCGATGCGCCTCCCGTTTAAGGCGAAATCACCGTTGGGATGATGTGCCGGGTTGTCGACCAGCACGAGGTGCGCGGCGTCGCCGCCGGTTTGCAACGCGGCGGTGCGCCCGGTCAAACGCGCAAAATCGTAGTCGCAGAAAATGTCGCTGTTGATTACCGCGAAGGGCTCATCGCCCAGCAGTGGCAGCGCGTTGGCGATGCCGCCCGCAGTTTCCAGCGCACCGGCTTCCGGCGAGTATCGGATGCGCGCGCCGAAGCGGCTGCCGTCACCCAGCGCAGCTTCGATCTGCGCGCCGAGGTGGGCGTGGTTGATCACCAGATCGCGGATGCCCGCGCGCGCCAGGTTTTCGATATGCCAGACGATCAGCGGCTTGCCACCGGCTTGCAGCAAAGGCTTGGGGACATGGTCGGTGAGCGGGCGCATGCGTTCGCCGCGCCCTGCCGCCAATAGCATCGCCATCATGGGTTTATGCCTTCCACGTTTGCTCCCTCGCCCGCCTGCGGGATAACCAGCGACTTGGCTGAGGTTTCTTGCGGCCTAATCGAATGGCTAGTTGTTTCATCCAGAGGGTTGGGGAGAGGGGGGTGCGCGGCATCAAAATGTGTAACCCTCTTTGCTGTTTTGTGGCTCTAATATGTCGAGCAGATTCAGCAGCGGCTTGAGGTCGATGTAGCGCGCGCAGGCGGCGCGCAGGTACGCCATGACCAGCGGCATATCCTTCAGGTAGCCGCCCTTGCCGTCGCGGTGGTGCAGGCGCGCGAATATGCCCAGCACCTTGAGATGGCGCTGCACGCCCATCCATTCGTAGTCGCGGTAGAAATCGGAAAAATCGCCGGATACCGGCAGCCCGGCCTTGCGCGCTTTTTCCCAGTAACGGATCAGCCAGTCGATCACTTCGGCTTCTTCCCAGCGGATGTAGGCATCCTTGAACAGTGACGCCAAATCGTAGGTGATCGGGCCATACACGGCATCCTGAAAATCGAGCACACCGGGCGAGGCCAGAAGATGGCCTTTCCCGTTCGCCTCCTCTCCCGCAGGAATTAACGATTGCTTTTCTCGTTTGCCTCCTCTCCCGCTTGCGGGAGAGGATTGAGGAGAGGGCGCCGCTGGAAGAGGATTGAGGAGAGGGCGTTCGATGTACATCAAATTGCGCGAATGGTAGTCGCGATGCACGTACACGCGCGGCTGGGCGAGGTTGTTGGCGATGATGCGCGCGAAAACTTCTTCCAGTTTGGCGTGCTGTTTACCGGTGAGCGCGACGTTGAGATGTTTGGCGATGTACCACTCGGGGAACAGGCGCATCTCGCGCAGCAGCAGGGCTTCATCGTAAGGCGGCAATCCGTTTTCGCGCGAGGCGAGCTGGATTTTAATCAGCGCGTCGGTCGCGGCACCATACAGTTCGCGCGCGATGCCTGCATCCAGGGCTTGCAGGTAAGTGGTGCTGCCGAGGTCGGACAACAGCAGGAAGCCTTGCCGCAAATCCCGCGCAAACACGTGCGGCACATGCACGCCGGCATCCTCGAACAATTTGGCGATATGCAGGAAGGGGAGGCAATCCTCGTGCTGCGGCGGGGCATCCATCACGATCAGTGTGTCGCCGCCCTCCGCAAAGGTGACGCGGAAATAGCGGCGGAAGCTGGCGTCGGCCGAGGCGGGCGCGAGGGTGAAATTCTTGTCGGGAAACTGGCCGTGCAGCCATTGGGTGATTTGTTGCAGACGTTGCATATTGGGGTTCCGGGGCGCCTTGATGGTAAACTTCCGAAAGTTTACCACCTTACTATTTGCTGCGCGTTATGCGGTTTCGCATCAATCCCGTCGTGTTCTCATTGCTCTGCACTTTCGCGCACAATGCTGCCGCGGATGCGGACATGCCCGCGCTGCGTATGGATAAAACCTTCGGGGCGATGGCGGAGCCGGCGCAGGATACCCCCGCCTTTGTGGAGGCGGATAACCTGGCGGGCAAGAAGGAAAACCAGATCGAGGCGGCGGGCAACGCGATATTGCGCAAGCGCGGCCAGTCCATCCGCGCGGACCGCCTGCTGTACTTTCAGGATACGCAGGATCTCGATGCGCGGGGCGCCGTGGTGCTGGAGCAGGATGGCAACACCATGAGCGGGCCGCATCTCAAGCTCAACCTGGATACCAGTATCGGCGCCATGGAGCGCCCGGTGTTCTATCTCGCGGAGAACGATGGGCGCGGCTCGGCGGATATGATGCACATCCACGACAAGCAGCACTACACGCTGGACAAGGCGACCTACACCACCTGCCCGACCGACGACCGGGGCTGGCTGCTGAAAATGAGCAGGCTGGAAATCGACCGCGACCAGCAGATCGGCACGGCCCATCATGCCTGGGTCGAATTTATCGGCACGCCCATCCTGTATTCGCCGTGGATGGATTTTCCGCTCAACGACCAGCGCAAATCCGGTTTCCTGTCGCCGGTTTTTGGCAGCACGACCAAGGGCGGGCGGGAGGTGACGTTGCCCTATTACTGGAACATTGCGGCAAACCGCGATGCCACGATCGCGCCGCGGGTGATGACCAAGCGCGGGGTGTTGCTCGAAAACGAATTCCGCTATCTGGAGCCGGGCTACGGCGGCGAGGTGAAGTTCGACGTGCTGCCCAACGACGCGTTGGCCGACCGCAGCCGCACGCGCGTTGCCCTGATGCACAACCAGGCCATCGCGGGCGGGTTGAGCGGTTACGTCAACCTGACCAGCGTCTCGGACGATGCGTATTATCGCGACCTGTCCAACACGGTGGGCCTGACCTCGCAGGTCAATCTGTTGCAGGAGGGGGTGTTGAACTATAACGCGGGCTGGTGGGGAGCCATCGCGCGCGTGCAGCGCTACCAGGCCCTGGTGCCGAATAGCACGCCCTACAAGCGTTTGCCGCAACTGGCGGTCAGCGCGCAGCGGAAACATGCCGGCGCGAACCTCGCTTTCGCCGGTGAATATGCCGATTTCAGCCATCCCACCAGCCTGAACGCCAGGCGATTTACGCTCAATCCCAGCGTCAGCTACCCGTTGCTGAGCGAACCGGCGTTTTATCTCACCCCCAAAGTGTCCTTGCACAGCACGTATTACGCGATGGGCGCGAATAACACGGGCGTTTTGCAGAACGCCTCGCGCACTTTGCCGCTTTTCAGCGTGGATGGCGGTGTGGCTTTCGAGCGCGATTGGAATTTGCTCGGCGGCAATTATCTGCAAACGCTGGAGCCGCGCGCTTTTTATGTGTATGTGCCCTACAAGGATCAAAGCCTGTTGCCGGTTTTTGACACGGGACAGGCCGGTTTCGATTTTACCCAGATGTTCTCCGAAAACCGCTTTTACGGGAACGACCGCGTCGGCGACGCGAACCACATTACACTGGCGATGACCTCGCGCCTGCTGGAGCAGGCGAACGGCATGGAGCGGCTGAAACTGATGGTGGGCGAGCGCTTCAGCCTCGAATCGCCGCAGGTCAATCTGGTCACGCCCACAACGACGACCAACAAATCCGACATTCTGCTTGCCGCTTCCGGCCGGGTGACCAACGCCTGGTCTTTCGACAGCGAATTCCAGTACGACCCGAACCAGTCGCACAGCCAGCGCTATAACATCGCCACGCGCTATCGCCCCGAATTGGGCAAGGCGCTCGACCTGAGCTACCGTTTTACACGCAACACGCTGCGCCAGATCGACGCTTCCGGACAATGGCCGCTGCGCAACCGCTGGCATGCGGTGGGGCGCTTGAACTACTCCTTGCAGGACAGCAAATCCTTGGAGTCGATTGTCGGGCTTGAGTATAATCAAAGCTGCTGGGCGGCCCGCTTGGTCGCGCAACGCTTTACCGTCGCATCGCAGCAGGCCAACACAGGCCTTTTCCTGCAACTTGAGCTGAACGACTTTGTCAGTGTCGGAGTGGATCCCTTGAACGCATTGAAGCAGAACGTGCCCAGTTACACCAAATTGAACACAACCCCCGCCAGCAAACCCGATCCGGTCTTGCGTTGAACAGGCCAGAGAGATGATGATGCCCAGAATGTTCGTTCCCGCGCTGATTTTCTGCGCCACACTCATTGCGGTACACCCTGCCCGGGCCGCATCGACCGCCGCCGGTGCGGGCAAACAGGACCCGCAGCAGCAGGTTGCGGTGATCGATTCGGTCGTCGCGGTGGTCAACGACGATGTGATTACCCGCCAGGAGTTGAACGACCGCCTGCGCGTGGTGGTGCGCCAGTTGCAGAAACAAGGCACGCCCCTGCCCGCGCCGGAAGTGCTGGAAAAGCAGATACTCGAACGCATGATCGCCGATATGCTGCAAGCGCAGTTTGCCAAGGAAAGCGGCGTGCGCGTGGACGACATGCAACTGGACATGACGGTCACGCGCATCGCGCAGCAGAACAATTTCCCGTCGCTGGCGGGATTTCGCGCCAGGCTGGAATCGGATGGCGTGGATTTCAAAAAATTCCGCGAGGAGATACGCAGCGAAATCATCTCCACCCGCCTGCGCGAGCGCGAAGTGGAAAGCAAGCTGGTCATCAGCGACACCGAGGTGGCGAGCTATCTCGCCAACAAGAAAAAAATGGGCGGCGCGGGAGAAGAGTTCCACCTCGCGCACATCCTGGTGACGGTGCCCGAGCAGGCCAGCGCGGAGAAAATCCAGGCCGCGCGCGATAAAGCCGGACAGGCATTGGACCAACTGAAGGGCGGCGCGGATTTTGCGCAAGTGGCGGCAGGCGCTTCCGATGCCGGTGACGCGCTGAAGGGCGGCGATCTCGGCTGGCGCTCCGGCGACCGCATCCCGCCGGCATTCTTGAACGAATTGCAGAATTTGCAGCCGGGGCAAACGACTGCGGTATTGCGCAGCCCGAGCGGGTTCCACATTCTCAAGCTGGTCGAGAAACGCAGCGGCAGCGCGCCGGTGGTGATTACCCAGACCCACGCGCGGCACATCCTGATCAAGACCAGCGAGATTGTTTCGGAAAGCGAGGCCAGGAACAGCCTGATGGAAATCAAACAGCGCATCGAAGGCGGCGCGGATTTTGCCGAACAGGCCAAACGCTTTTCCCAGGATGGCAGCGCGCAGCAGGGCGGTGACCTCGACTGGATATCGCCCGGACAGACCGTGCCGGAATTTGAAGAGGCGATGAACGAATTGCAACCCGGGCAACTGGGCGCCGTGCAAACGCAATTCGGCTGGCATCTGATACAGGTTATGGAGCGGCGCAACGCCGACGTCAGCGTACAGCAGCAGAACCAGCAGGCGCGCACCGCCATCGGCACGTTCAAATCCGACGAGCTGTACCAGGACTGGCTGCGCCAATTGCGCGACCGCGCTTTTATCGAGTACCGCCTTGAAGAGCACAAGTAGCCGGTGAGCACCGCGCCGATCCCAGCGCCGTTGGCGGTTACGGCGGGCGAACCCGCCGGCATCGGCCCGGATCTTTGCGTACAGCTTGCCGTCGCGCCGCCCGATATTCCTTTCGTTGTCATCGCCGATAAGAATTTGCTGCAGCGGCGCGCCAGGCAACTGGGTATCGCGCTGGAAGTGTGCGATGTGGGAAGTGGGAATGCACCTGTTTTTCCCCACTCCCCACTTCCCGGCCCCTCGCTGCGCTCTCCCCGCTTCCCGGTAATCCACGTGCCTCTCATCGCGCCATGCCACACCGGCAAGTTGAATGCCGCCAACAGCGAATATGTGCTGGCGACGCTGCGCCGCGCCGTGCAGGGCTGCCGCGCGGGCGAATTTTCCGGCATGGTGACCGCGCCGGTACACAAGGGCATCATCAACGACGCGGGCATCCCGTTTACCGGGCACACCGAATTTCTTGCCGGACAAACGGGCGCCGATCTGGTGGTGATGATGCTGGTCGGCGGCGGAATGCGCGTGGCGCTGGCGACGACGCACCTTGCTTTGAAAGACGTGCCCGCGGCAATTACCGCAGCATTGCTGGAAAATGTGCTGCGCATCATCCAGAGCGATTTGCGGCAGCGTTTCGGCATTGCGCGACCGCGCATCCTGGTGGCGGGCCTGAACCCGCATGCGGGCGAAGGCGGCTATCTGGGGCGCGAGGAAATCGAG
>SCPW01000460.1 GCA_004298605.1 Gallionella sp. | reverse complement strand
CGCAAAATCGCCAGAAAGGCTTCCTGCGGAATTTCTACACTACCCACCTGTTTCATGCGTTTTTTGCCGGCTTTCTGTTTCTCCAGCAGTTTTTTCTTTCGCGAAATATCGCCGCCGTAACATTTGGCCAGCACATTTTTGCGCATTGCCTTGACGTTTTCGCGCGCGATGATGTTCGAGCCGATGGTCGCCTGAATCGCCACGTCATACATCTGGCGCGGAATCAATTCGCGCATTTTGGCCGCCACCTCGCGCCCGCGATACTGGCTGTTGGCGCGATGCACGATCACCGCCAGCGCATCCACCCGGTCGCCGTTGATCAGCATGTCCACCTTGACCACATCCGCCGCGCGATATTCCTTGAACTCGTAGTCCATCGAGGCGTAACCGCGCGACACCGATTTCAACTTATCGAAAAAATCCAGCACAATTTCCGCCATCGGCATTTCGTAAACCAAATTCACCTGCTTGCCGTGATAGCTGATGTTGATCTGTGCGCCGCGCTTCTGCGTACACAGCGTGATCACCGAGCCGACATATTCGTTCGGCATATACAGATTGACCGTGACGATAGGCTCGCGAATTTCCTCGATCTTGGACGGGTCGGGCATTTTGGATGGATTATCCACCGTCAGTATCGTGCCATCGCGCAACACCACTTCGTAAATCACCGTGGGCGCGGTGGTAATCAAGTCCATGTCGAACTCGCGCTCCAACCGCTCCTGCACGATTTCCATGTGCAGCAGGCCGAGGAAGCCGCAGCGGAAACCGAAGCCCAGCGCCTGCGACACTTCCGGCTCGAAGCGCAGCGCGGCATCGTTCAGCTTGAGTTTTTCCAGCGAATCGCGCAATGCTTCGTATTGGTTCGATTCCACCGGAAACAGCCCGGCGAACACCTGCGGCTGGATTTCCTTGAAGCCCGGCAACGGCTGCTGCGCGGGCTTGGCTTGATGGGTGATGGTGTCGCCGACCTTGGCCGCCTTCAGCTCCTTGATGCCGGCGATGACAAAACCCACCTGCCCCGCGCTCAGGCTCTCGCGCGGCTGCGACTTGGGCGTGAACACGCCGATGTGTTCGGTCAGTTGCTGCGCGCCGGTGGCCATCAGCAGGATTTTTTCCTTGGGCTTGAGCGTGCCGTTCACCACCCGCACCAGCATCACCACGCCGACATAATTGTCGAACCACGAGTCGATAATCAGCGCCTGCAACGGCGCATCGGGGTCGCCTTCCGGCGCGGGCACCTTGACGATCAACGCTTCCAGCACATCCTGCACGCCCAAGCCGGTCTTGGCGGAGCATTGCACCGCATCATGCGCGTCGATGCCGATCACCTCTTCGATTTCCTCGATGGCGTTGTCGGGGTTGGCGGACGGCAAGTCGATCTTGTTCAGCACCGGCACTACTTCCACGCCCAGATCCAGCGCGGTGTAGCAGTTTGCCACGGTCTGCGCTTCCACGCCCTGCGAGGCGTCCACTACCAGCAGCGCGCCTTCGCAGGCGGACAGAGAACGCGACACTTCGTAGGAAAAATCCACATGCCCCGGCGTGTCGATCAGGTTGAGGTTGTAAATTTGGCCGTCGCGCGCCTTGTAACTCAATGCGGCGGTCTGCGCCTTGATGGTGATGCCGCGCTCGCGCTCCAAGTCCATGGAATCGAGCACCTGCGCTTCCATTTCGCGGTCGGACAATCCACCGCAGAGTTGAATGATGCGATCGGCCAGCGTGGATTTGCCGTGGTCGATGTGGGCGATAATTGAGAAGTTACGGATTAGCTGCATGGAGTCCAAAATAAAAATCCCGCTTTCCCTCACCGCAATCTTCTCCCGGAGCGGGAGGATAGGGGAAATATCGGCGTTTTTGCAAAGCGCGGATTCTAGCCGATTTATGCGGGATACGCAGATATGATCTGCTTTATTCCGGCTTTATGGTCAAGCCATTTCTCAATCGGCATGAAATGTTGCAGGGGCGCGATGAATCGCGCCCCTGCAAGATCATTTTGCCTTTGAAACAGGATGGCAATCACTTCTCGTCCAGCTTGATCGCCACGTATGAAGTGCTATCACCGCGCCGCACCAGCAGCGCGACATTGCGCCCGGGCGGCACTTGCTTGATGATTTCGCTGAATTGCGCCAGCGAGCGGATCGGTTTGTTGCCGATTGCCAGCAGCACATCGCCCTGATGCAAACCGGCGGCGCGCGCAACCGCACCCTTGACCTCTTCCACCAGCAATCCGCCGGTGATTTGCAGCTCTTGCAGTTGCTCCGCGTTCAGCTCGCTGACCGCAATTCCCAAACGTGAAATCATTTCAGGCGCATCATCGGCGGGCTTTTTTGTGGCGCGCGCCAGCTTGCCGTCTTCCGGCATTGCCGCAACCACGACGTTGATTTGTTTGGCCTCGCCTTTGCGCCACAGCTCGACCGCCACTTTGCTGCCCGGCTTGGTCGCGGCCACGATGCGCGGCAAGTCGATCGAGCTATTTACCGTCTTGCCGTCGAATTTGAGAATCACATCGCTCACCTCGATGCCCGCCTTATCGGCCGCCCCATCCTTTTCCACGCTGCTGACGAGCGCGCCGGCAGGCTTGCTCAGGCCGAACGATTCGGCCAGTTCGCGCGTTATTTCCTGGATCGTCACGCCGATGCGCCCGCGCGTCACTTTGCCGCTGCTGCGCAACTGCTCGGTCACCTGCGTCGCCACATCGATCGGGATCGCAAAAGACAGGCCCATCGAGCCGCCGGAGCGGGTATAGATTTGCGAGTTGATACCGACCACTTCGCCGTTCATGTTGAACAACGGGCCGCCGGAATTGCCGGGATTGATTGCCACGTCGGTCTGGATGAACGGCACAAAATTATCTTGCGGCAGCGAACGCCCCTTGGCGCTGACGATGCCGGCGGTCACGCTGCTGTCGAAGCCGAACGGCGAGCCGATGGCGATCACCCATTCGCCCACTTTTAGCTTGCTCGGGTCGCCCACATTGATTTTTGGCAGGCCGGCCGCTTCAATTTTCAGCAGAGCCACATCGGTGCGCTTGTCCGCGCCGATGACTTTGGCGCGAAACTCGCGCTTGTCGGTCAGGCGCACGGTAACCTTGTCCGCGCTCTCCACCACATGCGCATTGGTCATGATGTAGCCATCCGCGCTGATGATGAAACCCGAACCCAGCGATTGCGATTCCTGCTCGCGCGGCATTTGCGGCGCAAAGCGGCGGAAGAATTCGTAATACGGGTCGCCTTCCGGCACATGGGATAAACCTTGCTGATTACGGACAATTTGCGTCGTGCTGATGTTGACTACCGCAGGCCCCTGTTTTTCCACCAGGCCGGTAAAGTCCGGCAATTCTTTGGCGTGGGCCGACCCGCTCAAGATCGCGCCGATAAACAATATAAACAGGCTCAAAAAATTTTTAAACATACTTACTGCCCCCATCATAAAAAAATTTAACAATTTCTCTATTTTTAGGGCGCGATGAATCGCGCCCCTACCTACTCCCCACGCCATTGCCGCGCAATAAACGGCAAATTTTGTTGATGTGCCTGCCCCGAAACAATCCATCGGGACAAAACAAAACCGCCAACCAGCCCGAGTCCCGCGCCCGCTGCCGCATAGAAATCCCGTTGTTCAACCTGCGCCGCGCAAACGCTGCCGAGCATCGCGCCCGCGGCCAGCAGCGCCAGCGGCAGCAGATAGACCAGCCCGATCCCGCGCAGCACCGCGCCGTCCGCAACCGACACAACAACCTCATCGCCGACACTGGCGCCGATTGGATTATCCACCTGGAATTGGCGCGGCTTGCCGCAAAACAACTGGGACAGCTTGCCCGCCCCGCAGCCCTTGCCGCTGCACTGCCCGCAACCATTACCCTGGTTGGCCCGGACGAGGGCATGTCGCCCATCAACCCGCACGACGATGGCACGCGTCTCCAGCATAATCACTTACCGTTGTAGCGCACCGATTCGAGTGCCTGCATCACCGCGCGCGGCGGGACTTCACCGACTGCGGTAATCAAATGCTTGTCCACGACCTTGTGGTACAAATTCACCGCGCCACGGTTGGAC
>SCPW01000459.1 GCA_004298605.1 Gallionella sp. | reverse complement strand
CATCGACGTGGCGGTGGTCACCGAAGGGCAGTTGCTGGAAAGCATCGATCGCGGCTACCGGCGCACCGAGGAAATCACCGGGCTGGCGCGCGAGCTCAGCGAAGACCTGGGCGACACCTATGTGGATTTTGGCAGGCTGACCGCTACCGCCGGCCTCGAAGAGGCGCCGGTGGTGAAGCTGCTGCAGACCATGTTTGACGATGCCACGCAGATCCGCGCGTCGGACATTCATATCGAGCCGCAGGAAGGGAAGCTGATGATCCGCTTCCGCATCGACGGCTTGCTGCATCTGCAAATGGAAGCCGATAACAAGATCGCTCCCGCGCTGGTGTTGCGCCTCAAGCTGATGTCCGGCCTGGATATTTCCGAAAAGCGCCTGCCGCAGGACGGGCGCTTCAATGTGCGGGTGCGCGACCAGGGCGTGGATGTGCGTATCGCCACCTGCCCGATGCAATACGGCGAGGCAGTGGTGATGCGTTTGCTGCGCCAGGGGGGCGGCATGATCGGTCTGGACAAGCTGGGGATGCCGGCCGAAATGCTGAAGCGCTTCCGCGAGATCATCCGGCGCAGCAACGGCATGGTGCTGGTGACCGGCCCGACCGGCAGCGGCAAGACCACCACGCTGTATGCCGCGCTGGCCGAGATCAACACCATCGAGCAGAAGATCATCACCGTGGAAGACCCGGTGGAATACCGCCTGCCGGGCATCAATCAGGTGCAGGTCAACGAAAAGATCGACCTGACCTTTTCGCGCATATTGCGTTCCACGTTGCGCCAGGATCCGGACGTGATCCTGGTCGGCGAAATGCGCGATGCGGAAACCGCGCAAATCGGCCTGCGCGCCGCGATGACTGGTCACCTGGTGTTTTCCACGCTGCATACGCGCGACGCCGCCGGCACGCTGTTCCGCCTCGTGGACATGGGCATGCCGCGCGCCATCGTGGCCTCATCGTTACAGGTCATCATCGCGCAGCGCTTGTTGCGGCGCATCTGCGGAAGCTGCAGCGAAGCGCATCTTCCCACGCCGCAGGAAGGCGAGTGGTTGAAAACCAAAGGCGTGCCGCCCGAGCAATGGGGCGGCTTGCTGCAGGGGCGGGGCTGCTCGAATTGCAACGGCACCGGCTATCGCGGCCGCATGGGCGTGTATGAAATGCTGGAAATGGGGCACGAGATGGTCGAGGCCGCCGCGCATGAGAGTCCCGCCCACTTCATGCAGATGGCGCGCCAGCACATGCACGGCGAAAGTATCCTCGATCGCGCGCTGGAGCAATTGAAGCAAGGCAAAACCACGGTCGCCGAGGTGATGCGCATCAGCAACCAGTTGGAAGACTGATCATGGTGGTTTACTTTGGAATAGCCGGAACTGCTCGATCCATGGGCAGTG
>SCPW01000458.1 GCA_004298605.1 Gallionella sp. | reverse complement strand
AAACAAGCGCAAGGAAGCCAGTTGCTCTTCGACTGTGCGGTGATTCGCTTCAATCACTTCGGGCGCGACCACTTGTGTACGGTATTCACCGAACAAGCGGAGAGATAAATCCGCAAGGCTCGCTTCAGGGAAAGGCAGCACATCAAAAGTATGCGCCCTGGCGACACGCTTCTCGGTTAACACCCGCTCATCCTGCTCGTGCGCAGTGCCTTTGCGTGGGCCGATGCGCACCCAAATCGTACCCTTGTAACGGACCGGCGGCATATCCGATGGCTGCACTTCCACAACGGCGACGTCGCCGCCCTGCAACTTGAACCTTGCCACGCTCATCACCGGCTGCGGCAGCACGTTGCCATCCGAGCGGATAGCTCCAAGATTTTGCAATAACTGATCCGTAACACTCAAACCGGACAGACTCCCATTATCTTGAACTCCCACCAACAAATATCCGGGAGCACGATGGTTGGGCAAGTCGTTGGCGAACGCGCAAACCGCTTTGCAAAACTTATCCGTATCAGAAATGGAAGTCGTGCGCTCGACACGATCCGACTCCAGATCGGATAACAGCTCTACCAGTTGCGCCCCGGTCAACATAGATTGCTGCTATTCCTCTTCGTCCGGCTCGGCGATGCGGCTCAAGCCCGCCAGCTTCTCGCCCTTCTCGACATTCATCAGCGTGACACCCTGCGCCGTGCGGCCCATCTCGCGGATTTCCTTGACGCGGGTGCGGATCAGCACGCCGCTGGTGCCGATCAGCATGATCTCGTCATCGACATTCACCAAGGTCGCAGCGACCACTTTGCCGTTGCGCGCCGATGTCTGGATCGCGATCATGCCCTGCGTGCCGCGCCCGTGACGTGTGTACTCGACGATCGGGCTGCGTTTGCCGTAGCCATTTTCGGTCGCGGTCAACACGCTTTGCTGTTCGTCTCCGGCCACCAGCAACGAGATCACCTGCTGCTTGGCGGCCAACTTCATGCCGCGCACGCCGCGCGACGCGCGCCCGGTCGGGCGCACGTCGTTTTCATCGAAGCGCACCGCCTTGCCGCCGTTCGAGAACAGCATCACGTCATGCTTGCCGTCGGTGACGGCAACGCCGATCAGGTGATCGCCCTCATCCAGATTGATCGCAATAATGCCGCGCTTCATCGGGCGCGAGAAATCGGTCAAGGAAGTTTTTTTAACCGTGCCGTTTGAGGTGGCGAAGAACACATATTTATCTTCGACAAACTCGCTCACCGGCAACACCGCATTGATCTTCTCGCCCTCTTCCAGCGGCAATAAATTCACGATCGGTTTGCCGCGCGCGATACGGCTGCCCTGCGGCAATTCATAAACCTTGAGCCAATACACGCGGCCGCGGTTGGAGAAGCACAGAATGTAATTGTGGGTGTTGGCGATGAACAGGTTGTCGATGAAATCGTCTTCCTTGGTCGCCGTAGCCTGTTTGCCGCGCCCGCCACGTTTCTGCGCGCGGTATTCGTCCAGCTTCTGCGCCTTCATGTAGCCGCCATGTGACAGCGTGACCACCACGTCTTCCGGCGCGATCAGGTCTTCCATGCTCATTTCCTGGGTGTGCGTGATGATCTCGCTGCGGCGTTTGTCGCCGAACTGCGCTTTCACGGCAACCAGTTCATCATGAATAATCTGGGTGACGCGCTCCGGCTTGGCCAGGATGTCGAGCAGATCGGCAATCTTATCCATCACTTCGCGATATTCGCCGACGATCTTGTCCTGCTCCAGCCCGGTCAGGCGTTGCAAACGCAATTCCAGAATCGCTTGCGCCTGCGCGTCGGAAAGATGATAGCCGCGCGTATCGCCCTGCCCCACCAGACCAAATTCGGGCAACAAGCCTTCCGGGCGCGAGGCATCGCTGACGCGGCTGAGCATGTCTTCCACCAGCGACGAGCGCCAGGCGCGCGCCATCAGCTCGCGCTTGGCGTCGGCAGGCGTCGGCGCGGCTTTAATCAGTGCGATGATCTCGTCCACGTTGGACAGCGCCACCGCCAGGCCTTCCAGGATATGGCCGCGTTCGCGCGCCTTGCGCAATTCGAAAATGGTGCGGCGCGTGACAACTTCGCGGCGGTGGCGCAGGAACGCATCGACCACCTGTTTGAGGTTGAGCAGCTTGGGCTGGCCGTCAACAATGGCGACCATGTTGATGCCGAAGCTGTCTTGCAGTTGGGTGTCTTTGTACAGCTTATTGAGGATCACATCGGCATTCTCGCCGCGTTTCAATTCGATCACCGCGCGCATCCCGGACTTGTCCGATTCGTCGCGGATTTCGGAAATGCCTTCCAGGCGTTTTTCGCGCACCAGTTCGCCGATTTTGATCAGCAGATTGGCCTTGTTCACCTGATAGGGCAATTCGTCGATGATGATGGCCTGGCGTTCGCCCTTGCCGATATCCTCGAAGTGGCAGCGCGCGCGCATCACCACGCGACCGCGACCGGTGCGGTAGCCTTCCTTCACGCCCGACAGCCCGTAGATGAAACCGGCGGTCGGAAAATCCGGCGCAGGTACATATTCGATGAGCTGCTCAATATCCATCTCGGGATTCTTCAGCAGCGCGAGGCAGGCATCCACCACCTCGTTCAAATTGTGCGGCGGAATGTTGGTCGCCATGCCCACCGCGATACCGGAAGAACCGTTCACCAGCAAGTTGGGGAAGCGCGCCGGAAACACCAGCGGCTCGTGCTCTGAACCGTCGTAGTTCGGCCCGAAATTGACGGTTTCCTTGTCCAGATCGGCGAGCAACTCGTGGGCGATTTTCGCCATGCGGATTTCGGTGTAACGCATCGCCGCCGCGTTATCGCCGTCCACCGAACCGAAGTTGCCCTGCCCGTCCACCAGCGTGTAGCGCAACGAAAAATCCTGCGCCATACGCACGATGGTGTCATACACCGCCGTATCGCCGTGCGGGTGGTATTTACCGATCACGTCGCCGACGATACGCGCCGATTTTTTATAGGCGCGATTCCAGTCGTTCGACAGTTCGTGCATGGCGAACAGCACGCGGCGATGCACCGGTTTCAGGCCATCGCGCACATCCGGCAGCGCGCGCCCGACTATGACGCTCATCGCATAGTCCAGATAGGACTTGCGCATTTCTTCTTCGAGGCTGACCGGCAGGGTTTCTTTAGCGAATTGTTCCATGAGTTTTGCTCTGACCTAGGGCGCTTTGACGCATAACAAAGCGCGCATTTTAGCACAGCGGCGCAGCCCCGAGCCACCCGCATATACGACGATACCATTTGGCTGGAGCGGCAAGTTTTGTTAAAGTTGCCGCCCCATTATCAGTGCCTACGCCATGACAAACGCCGACCCGATCGAACTGGAAAAATTCTCCCAACTCGCCCACAAGTGGTGGGATCCGAATAGCGAGTTCAAACCGCTGCATGATATCAACCCGCTACGCTTGGACTATATCAACAGCCACGCGGGCCTTGCCGGCAAGACCGTGCTGGATGTCGGCTGCGGCGGCGGAATTTTGTCGGAAAGCATGGCAGGATTGAACGCGAATGTCAGCGGCATCGACCTTTCCGACAAAGCCCTGCAAGTCGCCAAACTGCATCTGCTGGAAAGCGGCAAGCGCGTCAACTACCGCAAAATTTCCGTGGAAGAATTGGCCGCAGAACAGCCCGATCACTACGATGTGGTCACTTGCCTGGAAATGCTCGAACACGTACCCGACCCGCAAAGCGTGGTCGCGGCTTGCGCGAAGTTGGTCAAACCGGGCGGCTGGGTATTCTTCTCCACACTCAACCGCAACCCGAAATCCTATTTATTTGCCGTCATCGGCGCAGAATATGTGCTGAAACTGCTGCCGCGCGGCACACATGATTTTTCCAAATTCATCAAACCTTCCGAACTCGCGCAATCCTGCCGCAATGCGGGTTTGAGCGTGATTGACCTGATCGGCATGAGCTACAACCCGCTCAGCAAAGTGTATACCTTGGGCAGTGATACTGATGTTAACTACATGATCGCCTGTCGTCGTGATTGACAGGGTATTGAAAAATACCGTTCGTGCTGAGCCTGTCGAAGCATGAACGTTCACTCTCCGACAAGCTCAGCGCGAACGGATTTAATTAAAGCAGTACTGTTCGATCTCGACGGAACCTTTGCCGACACTGCGCCCGACCTCGCCGCCGCACTGAACCATACCCGCGCCACGCGGCATCTTCCGCCGCTGCCACTTGAGATCATCCGCCCGCAAGCCTCGCACGGCTCGCGCGGCCTGCTCAAGATCGGCTTTGGCATCGAACCGGACGCGGCGGGTTACAACGCCCTGCGCGATATTTTTCTCGACTACTACGAACGCAACATCTGCGTGCATACGCGACTCTTTACCGGCATGGCAGAACTGGTCGCCGAGCTGGAACAGCGCGGCATCAAGTGGGGCATCGTCACCAACAAGCCGCACCGCTATACCGCCCCGCTGATGCGGGCTCTGGGCTACGCGGAGCGCGCCGCCTGCCTCATCAGCGGCGACACCTGCGCACATGCCAAACCCCATCCCGAGCCTATGTTGAAAGCCTGCGAAATCATCGGTATCGCCCCGGCGCAGTGCCTCTATCTCGGCGACGACCTGCGCGACATGCAGGCCGCCAACGCCACCCCCATGCACGGCATCATCGCCCGCTACGGCTACATCGACGACAGCGCCCAACCCGATAGCTGGGGCGCGCACGGCATTATTGGCGCCCCTACGGAACTTCTCGATTTTCTCACCCTCTGACTCTGCTACAATCTGCACCGTTGTGTAGTAATTGTGTAGCAAAACCGAACCGGGGACGACTTGGCTTCGACGTGGGTTGCAAAGCAGTGTAGGGCATACCGAGGACCCGCCACCTCGTAAATCAGCTGGAAAAAAACTAGTCGCAAACGACGAAAACTACGCTTTAGCCGCTTAGTCGGCTGAACCTCACACCCCGCTGTCCATGGAGGGGCTCAAAGCCGCAAGGCCGAGATGAGTGAGGTAAATTACACGGAATCGTGCCGGTCAGGGTCACTTTGACCGGAGCTAAAACCAAGGTGACTCGTCCCGTACCAGCCCGCCGGTTGGCGTGTACGGGATCAAATCAAATAACATGGCTAAGTATGTAGAACTGCCTGTAGAGGACTTGCGGACGCGGGTTCAATTCCCGCCGTCTCCACCATCAAACTGAAAAGCCCGGCCTTACCCGCCGGGCTTTTTTGTCGCTCAATTCAACCAAAACCCAATAAACACAAGGTATTTAATAATTCGCGGCGGTTCGTCATGGTTCGCAAGTCTTCCCCTGCGTTCGTTTTTTGTGTGAGTATCGGTGTGAGTATTTTGGCGGATTTTTGTATAGTGTGAGTATCGGCGATACTCACAAGGGAACCGCATGAAGCTCAACGATAAACTGATCCAGGCCGCGAAGCCCAAGGATGCCCAATACAATCTGGCCGACGGCAACGGCCTGACGCTCGTGGTCAAGCCGAATGGAACCAAGCTATGGTGGCTGCGCTACCGGTTTGCCGGAAAGGCAAAAACACTGAGCTTGGGACAGTACCCATTGATCAGCCTCAAGGATGCACTGGAGCGGGCTTACGAAGCGCGCAAGCTGCTGGCAAACGATACCGACCCCTCGCAAGTAAAGAAAGAAACTGCGGCGGCCATCAAAGCCTCCGCCGCGCCGGTTCAGGCATTGGAAACGGTCGAGGCAATCAGCCGGGAATGGCTGGAGAAATTCGGCAACCAGTGGGTGGACAGCCACGCCTCCAAGATCGTTCGCAGGCTTGAGCGTGACCTGTTTCCGCACTTCAAGAATGTCGGCATTGCCAGCGTAACACCGGCAAGCCTGCTGGCCGTGCTGCGCAGAGTCGAGGCGCGCGGTGCGCTGGAAACTGCACACCGCCTGCACCAGAACTGCGGCCAGATATGGCGCTACGCCGTGTCCACCGGTCGCGCGGAGCGCGACATAACCAGCGACCTGAAAGGCGCCCTGCCACCGGCGAAGGAAACGCATCTGGGCGCAATCACAGAGCCAGCAGAAATCGGGAAACTGTTGCGCAACATAGACGAATACAAAGGCTCGGCGGTGGTGCGGCTCGCCCTGCAACTCGCGCCGCTCTTTTTCGTCCGCCCGGGCGAACTGCGGCACGCGGAATGGTCAGAATTCGCCGACTTCGACAATGACCAGCCGAACAGGGTCTGGATAATTCCGGAAGGAAAAATGAAGGCGAAGCGCAAACACGTTGTGCCGCTCTCCCGGCAGGCAATCTGGTTCCTCGCGGAACTCAAAGAGATTACCGGAGCGGGTAAATATCTTTTCCCCTCCCCGCATTCGGCAGCGCGCTGCCTGTCCGACAATGCGATTCTGTCAGCCCTGCGGCGCATGGGCTACACGAGCGAAGAGATGACGGGGCACGGGTTCCGGGCGATGGCCAGCACAAATCTGGAGCAACTCGGATATGACGTACGGCTGATTGAACTGCAACTGGCCCATGCGGATCAGGATCAGGTGCGCGCGGCATACAAACGGGAAACGCACCTGCTGCGATTGGATGAGCGCAGCAAAATGATGCAGCATTGGGCGGATTATCTGGATGGATTGTGTACGAGCGGCATGGTGTTGCCGTTCAAGAAAGCGGGCAAATAAATACGGGGCATAACACTGCCTCAGTAGTACATGGGCAAATTAAAGGACGATAAAATGAACCCGAATGTTTCTTCGATGAGTAATGCTAATGTTGGGAAAGCATTCAATGCAGTTCTCAATGGCATTGGCCGCGATGACCTGGGCGAGATTCTGTTTAACTGGAACGAGTCCGAGCTCAATGAAGACGGACACAAGATTATTTGTTATCCCGGCAGGGACGGTAGATTTTCACGTGGGAAGGAAGGCGGAAAGTGACCTTCCCCCGGTTTTTCGTCTTCCAAGAGGCGAGTTTCATGCTACCAGTTTTTCATACTGCTGAGAGGTGAACCAGTCATCCAGAAACTGCATCGGTGACTTGTAGCCCAGCGCCGA
>SCPW01000457.1 GCA_004298605.1 Gallionella sp. | reverse complement strand
CTTGGTGGTGGATCACTGCTCCACTGTGGGGGGCAGTCTCGCTTGGCATCGTGATCGTCGTGATACCTTGTACAGTAATCATGATGATCCGCAACAAGCGCCAAAAGCAGTAGTAACCGCAGAATGACAGGATGAAAAACGCCTTTGCTGGACAGGCATTATATATCCAGCACTCAACCGAAAGGGTTGGAGGAGGCCGCCCAAAATGCCTTTCTACCAATGAATATGACCCCGCTCTGACGACGCATGGCGAAGTCGCATCAGAGCGGGGCACTTTTATTTATACGGCGATGCGAGGTGGCCGAGGCTCAGCCTCCCCGGGAGGCTGAGCCTCGGCCCCGGTAATATCTGCGTACAGATCCGCGTCTTGACTCAACGTGCGGATCCGCGTTCACCTTAGCAATCGTGGTACAGCGCGAATTCGTATGGGTGCGGTCGCAGGCCGACCTCAGTAATGTCTTCGCGCTTCAGGGCGATCCACTGGCTGATGAAATCTTTGGGGAACACTCCGCCGGCGGTCAGGAATTCGTGGTCGCGCTCCAGCGCGGCGAGCGATTCGACAAGCGACCCCGGAACCGACTTGATCTTAGCGGCTTGCTCGGCCGGCAAGTGGTAGGTATTTTCATCCAACGGCTTGCCCGGGTCGAGACGCTTCGCGATTCCGTCCAGGCCTGCCAGCACCATCGCCGAAAACGTCAGGTAGGGATTGCAGGACGGATCCGGCGGGCGGAATTCCAGCCGTTTGGCCGCGGGCGCTTCCGAGTACGCCGGGATGCGAATCGCGGCGGAGCGGTTGCGTTTGGAATACACGAGGTTGACCGGCGCCTCGTAGCCCGGCACCAGCCGCTTGTACGAATTCGTCGTGGGAGCGGCGAAAGCCAAAATTGAAGGCGCGTGATGGAGCAAGCCGGCGGCGAAATGGAGCGCCATTTCCGACAGTCCGGCGTAGCGATCGCCGGCAAACAGCGGCTTGCCATCTTTCCACAACGATACGTGGGTGTGCATACCCGAACCGTTGTCGCCGAAAATGGGTTTGGGCATGAACGTGGCCACTTTACCGTGCTTGCGCGCGGTGCTTTTGACCAGGTATTTGTACAGCATGATCGCGTCGGCCATTTTGAGAAGCGGCGCATAGCGCAAATCAATCTCGGCCTGGCCGGCGGTGGCGACTTCATGGTGGTGCTTTTCAACCGACAAACCGCAGGCAATCATGTGCGATACCATTTCACTCCGAATATCCTGCTGGGTGTCATGCGGCGGCACCGGGAAATACCCTTCCTTGTGGCGGATTTTGTACGCCAGATTGCTTTCCGCGTCGCCGGTGTTCCACTCCCCTTCGTCGGCGTCAATGTGGTAGTAGCCTTCCTGCGCGCCCTGGTGATAACGGAGGGTATCGAAGATGAAGAACTCGGCTTCGGGACCGAAGTACGCCGTGTCAGCCAGACCGCTTTTGTGCAGATATTCTTCCGCGCGACGCGCAATCGAGCGCGGGTCAAAGATAAACGGCGCCACCTTTGTTCCGGGCTCGTATACATCGCAGATCAGACAGAGGGTTTTCTCGGCGAAGAACGGATCCACAAACGCGGTGGTCGGATCCGGCATCAGCAGCATGTCGCTCTCCTCGATCGGCTTGAATCCCTTGATGGACGACCCGTCAAAACCCGAGCCGGCGGAGAATGTTTCCTCGGTGAGCTCAGTGACGGGCACGGTGAAATGCTGCCACCGGCCGGTGAGATCAACAAAACGCAGATCCACCATTTTGACCTGCTCACGTTTGATGAGTTCGAAGACTTTGTCTTTGGGCATAGTTGTAGTAGCAAGTGACCACTTCGGTCATCCCGAGCTCGGTCGAGGGATCTCTTTCTCCAAATACGATAGGGCAGGATTTTTGTAGGGGTAGGGGGCTCAGAGTTGGCAATCCCTACCCCTACCACCCCACCCGGGGCACGCTTTTGGTCGAGACCGGAATG
>SCPW01000456.1 GCA_004298605.1 Gallionella sp. | reverse complement strand
TGGCCGGAGCGCACGCCCTGTTTGATGCGCTCGTTCTGGCGATGTTCGCGTGCATCCACGCTGTGCCGCGCGGGGCGGTCATTGCGCGCATTATTGTGCGTGCGGTCACGATGTTCGCCGGCCAGCGCGCTGTTGCCGAGCAAGGTGGCCAGACCGATTCCGAGCAGGATGCCGAGGGTTTTGTGTGCGATATTCATGATGATCTCCTGGGTGGGTTATGGGTACATGCCGCGGTGGGCATGGGTTGCATAGTAAGGCCGAACTGTAAGCGAAGTGTTTAAACCGGAGGGGGATTTGTAAGAAATTGTTGCCGCTTTCCGGTTGCCTTGTAGGGGCGCGATGAATCGCGCCCCTACCTGCTTATTTGGCTTTATCATGCCGCCATGACCAACCCGCAACGCATACTCATCATCGACGACGATGCGCGCCTGCGCGAGCTGTTGCTGCGCTATTTGTCCGGGCAGGGCTTTGCGGCGAAAGCGGTTGCCGATGGCGGCGCGCTGGATAAGGCTCTGGCGCTGAACCGCTACCACTTGCTGGTGCTGGACTTGATGCTGCCCGATGAAGACGGGCTGGCGATTTTGCGCCGCCTGCGCGGAGCGGGCGAGAACGTGCCGGTGGTTTTGCTGACCGCGAAGGGCGATGAGATCGACCGCATCGTCGGGCTGGAAATGGGCGCGGACGATTATCTGCCCAAGCCGTTCAACCCGCGCGAGCTGGTGGCGCGCATCAACGCCGTGCTGCGGCGCAAAGGCTCGCAGCCGGTCGGCGCGCCGGATGTGGAAGAAAAAACGGTAACCTTCGGCGATTGCGAACTGAATCTCGCCACGCGCGTGCTGACCAGATCAGCGGCGCCGATCTCGCTGACCACCGGAGAATTTGCGCTGCTCAAAGCCCTGGTGACCCATCCGCGCCACCCGCTGTCGCGCGACAAGCTGATGGAGCTGGCGCGCGGTCGCGATCACGACCCGTTTGACCGCGCCATCGACGTGCAGGTGTCGCGGCTGCGCAAACTGGTCGAGACCGATCCCGGCAAGCCGCGCTTCATCCAGACGGTATGGGGACATGGCTATGTGTTTGTGCCGGACGGAGCCAAATCTTGATCGCGCTGCCAAGAACGCTGCTGGCGCGTTCCTTTATGCTCATCTTCGTATTGATCGTGCTGTCCCTCGCCGCTTCCGTGGCAATTATCCGGCATGTGGAACAGGAGCCGCGCACCCGGCAGATGGCGCAACTGGTCGTGTCGGCGATCAACCTCACGCGCGCCGCCGTGCTGTCCGCCGCGCCGGAATGGCGTGGTGCGCTGCTCGTCGAGCTGGCCGAAACAGAAGGGTTGCGCGTGCAGATGGCGGATGCCAACGATGGGCTCAAGCCTTTGCCGGACTATCCGCCGCAATTGCAGATGATGGTGGAAAAAGTGCGCGACAGCCTGGGCGGCAACACGCGTTTCGCGGCGGAGCGCAATGGCGTGGAAGCCTTGTGGGTGAGCTTCTTCATCGGCAACGAGGAATTCTGGGTGGCGCTGCCCAGAGAACGCATCGAGCATCCGGTATCGCAGGTGTTGCTGGTGTGGGGCGGCGTAGTCTTGCTGCTGGCCTTGCTCGGCGCGTACTTCATCGCGCGCCAGGTGGCGCGCCCCCTGAAACAGCTCGCGCAGGCGGCGCAACAGGTCGGGCATGGCGAAATGCCGCAACCGTTGCCGGAACAGGGCGCGCAGGAAATTGTCGCGGTATCGCGCGCCTTCAACCAGATGTCCGCCGATCTCGCATCGAACGAACGCGAGCGCGCCCTGGTGCTGGCGGGCATTTCGCACGATTTGCGCACCCCGCTGACGCGCGTGCGGCTCGCCGCCGAATTAAGCGCGGATGAATCGTTGCGCGACGGGC
>SCPW01000455.1 GCA_004298605.1 Gallionella sp. | reverse complement strand
CCAGGGAAATCCCGTCAGTGCATAGGTCCGCGCAGAACACGCCAGCGGATGGTTGTTTTACGTTGTTTTCTGCGATTTGTACGGGTGGTGCGGCCTTTGTGGATTGCTTGATATAAGCGGGGCAGCTTGGGTCGTTGTAGCTCCAATCACTGCATAATGCCCCCTCAGCCAAGGCGTTTGCACTATGAAAAATTATGGCTGAAGCCACAGCCATAGCCGCCAATTTACATGGTTTGCTATTTATTGTCATGATGTTCTCCTCATTATTAAGTTATTCGGGCAACAGAAGCATTGCTGTTCCAACTGCTTGCCCGGTGTTGTGATTTGTCGACTATACAAACTTAGACGATGACTGCCGTTACCGCGACATTCTGGCGCGCCCTCATCAGGCTCTGATACTTGCATATCCTGGGTCTCTCATGCTTGACACAAGTCAAAAAAGCATAGGAAATTCAACGGCAAGACAGGGATAAAGGGGTATCAAAAAAAGCGGAAAGGGTTTGGTCAAACCCGCGCAATCCCCCCTCGCAGCTACGCTCCGGCTGCGCAGTTTCAGTGGAATACGCAAAATGCTTCACGCGATGTGAGGGCGGCAGGGTGCGTCGCTATGCTCATCGGCATCCTGCTGTTTTGCGTTTACCCCCATTTATGGCAAGCCAAACAACAAGGTTGACGCGCGTCAAGGTTTTGTCAAATAAAGCCTCATATTCTTTGCGGGTATTAAAAACGCCTTAAAACTTGCCACTGGTGTCAAACCCGGCAAGGCAATTTTGAAAGCCATTTGGGGGTATGCCGGTCCGTTTTAGCCAACTGCGGAAAACTGCCCGGAAATGTTTTTTTAAACCGCAGTAAATCTATCTATAAGGGAGTTCTCATGCAAAAGAAAATCATCGCTCTGGCAATCGCTTCTGCTCTGGCTGCACCGGCAGCATTCGCTGACACCGGCAACGTGTCTGTGTACGGTGTGGCCAATGTGTCTTTTGACTTGACAGATAATGGCGCTGTTAGCGTCAACAAAGTATCGAGCAGCCAGTCGCACTTCGGCCTGAAGGGTACCGAAGATCTGGGTGACGGCCTGTCCACTATCTGGCAAATTGAATCGCAGATTAACATTGACAATAGCGCTGCCGGCGCTAATGGTGGTGGTGGCTTGGCCACCCGTAACTCCTTCGTCGGCCTGTCCAGCAAGAGCGCAGGCACCCTGCTGGCGGGGCGCCATGACACGCCTTACAAGATCGCGACCCGCGGCCTGGACGTGTTTGCTGACAGCATCGCCGACAATCGCGGCCTGATGGGCTCAACTGCGGGTGGTGCCGGTTTTACCAGTGTTCATGATGCCCGCGTCACCGATGTGGCGGCCTACATCAGCCCGACAATTAACGGTTTTACCGGTATCGGCGCTTATGTGATCGGTGCCGAAAGCGCCTCTACGGCGGCTCAGACCAAAGGCAAGGCTTTGTCGTTTGCCGGCTTGTATGGCAATGGCCCGATCAATGCATCGCTGGCTTATCAGGTGGTTGATTATGGTTCGGCGGGCACGAGCGCAGGCCAAACGCTGTTTACCGCTCTTGGCGCCGGTGACAAATCAAAGGCTTGGAAACTGGGCGGCGGCTACACGATGGATGCGGTTACGGTGAATGCGGTTTATGAAAAAACCACCAACACGATCACTGGCGCAAGCGCGCTTGGGCAGAACAACTGGTATCTCGGCGGCAAGTTCAACGTCAACGCCAACGATGCGGTCAAACTGGCTTATACCAAGGCAGGTGATGTGCAGGCTACCACCAATACCGGCGCCAAGCAGTGGGCGTTGGGTTACGACCACAACATGAGCAAGCGTACTAGCGTGTACGCGTTGTACACCAGGTTGGACAACGATAGCGGCGCCAGCTACAGCCTGACTAGCATTTCCACGGGTGGCGGTACCGCTGTTGTTGCCGGCAACGATCCTTCCGCATGGTCGTTCGGCATGAAGCACTCATTCTGATGGAGCTGGTAGCCAATCGACCGGGCCGCAAAAGACCGCAGCCAAGTCGCTGGTTATGATTTGACGCAAATACCCGCAAGGGCGTGCAGTCAGCTCGGAAAACTAACGGGTCTCTTCGGGGGCCCGTTTTTTATTGGCGGCAGGTTTTTAGCTCTATAGTTGCGACCATTCAGCCCGCCAGATATTTGCATTTACCCCCGTTCATTGCAAAACAAAACAACAAGGTTGACGCGCGTCAAGGTTTTCTTGCCTAAACACACATATTCTTTGTGGTTATTGCTTGCCCCCTCAAAACTTGTCTTCATTGTGCCGGCCAAGTAATTGATGGAGAGATGTGTTGTTTTTGATGCGGCTGGAAGCAACTACGCAGGTAATTCGAAACGAGCAAATTTTGCCAATCCATCGGGCGAAGCTTTTCGAATGCTGTGCGGGCAGTATTTTCTGAGAGATGACAACAATGCGCCAAACTGTGCAAAAACCGGATTGCGCCGCAATAGCCTGCCAGGATTGCGGCCTTTACCAGCTCTGTTTGCCTATGGGGCTTAACAGCGCGGACACCGTGCTGCTCGACCATTACGTGAAGCGGAAGCGCACGATCAAGCGCGGCCAGATGCTTTATCGCGTCGGCGAGCAATTCTCTTACGCATATGCCATTCGTAGCGGGTCGGTTAAAACCTCCGTTTCAACCGAAGATGGCCGCCAGCAAATCACCGGCTTCCACATTCCGGGCGAATTGCTCGGGTTGAACGCCATAGACGAAAATCGCCACAACTGCGAGGCGGTGGCGCTGGAAACCACTTCGGTGTGCGAAATTTCGGTGAATTGTTTCGATGAGTTGGCGAGGCAAATCCCGGCTGTGCATTTTCAAATGCTCAGAATCATGAGCAAAGAAATCAGGCATAACCAGGAACAGATGCTGCTGCTCGGGAAAAAGAATGCCGAAGAGCGGCTGGCGACTTATTTGCTGACGCTGTCGCGGCGTTTCGCCATGCGCAATTACTCGCCAACACAGTTCAATTTGAGCATGTCGCGCAGCGATATCGGCAGTTATCTTGGGATCGCCGAGGAAACCGTTTGCCGCATTCTTGCCCGCTTTCAGGAAGAAGGCGTGATTGTCAGCGAGCGCAGGCTTGTTGTTTTGAAAGATGTTAAACGCTTGGGCAGTATTGCGCGCGAATCCCGTCCCGCCACTGCTCGGGTTATCCCGTTGTTGCGGCCTTCGCATGCCACTTTTTTGAACGGCGCTTTATAAAGTTTTTCCGGAGTATTTTCGTGTCTGCGCTCTCAATGCGCCGATGTTAACGAACAGTAAGGTTGACGGGCGTCAGGGTTTTTTTTTGCTTTTAAACGGAAAATGCAAGCCGTGGGTTGATGATTTATACGATTCACTCTCCTCTTTCCGTGCGTTATGACATTCCGTGCGGTAAGCCTGGGCCGTTCGTAGTGAGTCTCCGGGCTATGAACGGCTTTTTTTTAGTTTTACCGAATTTGAAGGATGGGCGTAATAAGCCTGTATGCGCCTGATCCACGAATAATAAAGCGCGAGAAACGCGGATCGGGCGGATAGCGGTTCACGAAGATTTTAAAGCTGTAACGAAGGGGGAGTGTATTATTTGCATCGCGGTCGTGGGCAAATAACACATTATTTTTAACTTGGCTCTTGGGAGGATAGGTTGTGGAAACAACTCAAGCGACACCGGTAAAATATGATATGGAGGTGGTCAGATGGTTTACCATCGCGGCCGCCATCTACGCTGTAGTAGGTACGCTGATCGGTGTGTATATCGCATCGGAACTGGCGTGGCCGTTTTTGAATTTTGATAGTCCTTACATCTCTTTCGGACGCTTGCGCCCTTTGCATACCAACGCGGTGATTTTCGCGTTCGGCGGTTGCGTGCTGTTCGCCACCGGCTATTACATGGTGCAGCGCACCGGCGCGACCAGGCTGTGGAGCAATGGTCTGGCCTGGTTTACCTTCTGGGGCTGGAACCTGATTATCGTGCTGGCGGTGATTACCCTGCCGCTGGGGATGACTTCCGGCAAGGAGTACGCCGAGCTGGAGTGGCCGATCGATATTCTGATCGCGATTGTCTGGCTGGCGTTCGGCTTGAACCACATCATGACCGTTGCGATCCGCAAGACCACGCACATCTACGTGTCGAACTGGTTCACTATGGGCATGATTATCATGATCACCTATCTGCACGTGGTGAACAGCCTGGCTATCCCGGTCAGCCTGACCAACTCCTTCTCCATCTACTCCGGCGTGCAGGATGCGATGATTCAGTGGTGGTGGGGGCACAACGCGGTGGGTTTCTATCTGACCGCAGGTTTCTTGGGCATCATGTATTACTTCGTGCCCAAACAAGCCGGTCGCCCGGTGTTTTCCTATCGCCTGTCCGTGCTGCATTTCTGGGCGTTGACTTTCGGCTATGTGTGGCTGGGCGCGCACCATCTGCAATACACCGCCTTGCCTGACTGGACCGGCTCTCTGGGCGCCGCCATCTCCCTGGCGATGATTATCCCGTCCTGGGGCGGCGCGATGAACGGCATGATGACGTTGTCCGGCGCGTGGGACAAGCTGCGCACCGACTACATCCTGCGCTTCCTGGTGGTTTCCCTGGCGTTCTACGCGATGTCCACCTTCGAAGGTCCGGTGATGTCCATCAAGACCGTGAACGCGTTGTCCCATTACACCGACTGGACGGTCGGTCACGTACACTCCGGCGCATTGGGCTGGATGGCGATGGTTTCGTTCGGCGCGATGTACCACATGGTCAAAAAGCTGTGGAATACCGAAATGTATTCCGACAGCCTGGTCAATGTTCACTTCTGGCTGGCGACGATCGGCACGGTGGTTTACGTCGTGGCGATGTGGGTGTCCGGCATCATGCAGGGTCTGATGTGGCGCGATTATGACGAGTACGGCACGTTGACCTATACCTTCGTTGAATCTGTATCCGCGATGCATCCGTACTACGCGATGCGCGCCATCGGCGGGATGATTTTCAATCTGGGCGCGTGGATATGCCTGTACAACGTGGTGATGACTGTGCGTCAGGCAAGCGCCGCGCGCAGTATTGACGCCGTTCCCGCCAAAGCATAAGGAGTGAAACATGTCTGATCACGACAAAATTTATTCGACCAAATTGCAGGACAAGGTTGAGCGCAGCACCGTCCTGATGTTTGTGATGACCGCTATCGCCGTTGCGATTGGCGGCATCGTGGAAATCGTTCCGCTGTTCTACCTGCCGAATACCGCGATGAGCGGCGGGGACGGCACTTTTAACGGCACGGCCCATAAAGACGGCAAAGGCAACATCGTTTCGATGGACAAGATCGTCTGGAACCCGGCCACTTCCGCGCACAAAACGCTGGAAGATTGGCAGCCGGGCGACGGCGTGCGGCCATACAAACCGCTGGAGTTGGCCGGGCGCAACATCTACATCCGCGAAGGCTGCTTCCTGTGCCATTCCCAGATGATCCGCCCGTTCCGTGACGAGAAAGACCGTTACGGGCATTACTCGATCGCGGAAGAGTCCATGTACGACCACACCTACCAATGGGGTTCCAAGCGCACCGGCCCCGATCTGGCGCGTGTCGGCGGAAAGTACTCGGACGAGTGGCACCGCCGCCACCTGAAATACCCGCGCGAAGTGGTGCCCGAGTCCGTCATGCCCAACTACTTCTTCCTGGATAGCGGCAAGGTGAACGTGGAGGAGACGGTGAAAACCATGCAAGTCATGACCATCATGCCGTTCAACCCGGTACCCAAGACCATCTATACGGATGCCTATATCGACGGCGCGAAAACGCAGTTGGACGGCAAGACCGAAATGGACGCGCTGGTCGCTTACCTGCAAAGCATGGGCAATCACATCAAGTTCGAAGAAGGCGTCAATTACCGTGACTAAGTTGCTGGGGTACATGGGCATGGACGTTGCCGCCATGACCGCGAATGACTGGATAGGGGTGTTCTTTTCCCTGGTCGCGTTCATCGGCATGGCGGCGGTTTATTTCATGGTATTCCGTCCGGCTAACAAAGACACGTTTGAGTCCCGGCGCAGCATGGCGCTGGATGACGAAGACCATATCAATGTGGGAGAGAAAAGATGAGTGAAAAACACGATGTATCAGGCGTGCCGACAACCGGGCATGTATGGGACGATGACTTGGGGGACTTGACCAATCAGCCGCCCAAATGGTGGATGCTGGGGCTGGCTGCCAGCGCGTTGTTCGTGGTGGTGTACTGGATTTACTACCCTTCCGTCCCGGTTTCTGCGGCGGGCGGCTTTTTCAAGGGTGTCGGCGGCTGGACGGCGATCAACGAAATGGAAGCCGACAAGAGCGAAGTGGACGCGGTGCGCGGCAAGTTTGAAGCCAAGCTCAAGGGCATGACACCGGCGGCCATTTTGGCCGACAGCGAACTGACCGAGTACGTCACCCGGTCCGGCAAGGTGCTGTTTGGCGACAACTGCGCCGCCTGCCACGGCCAGAACGGTATCGGCACGCACGACAAGCAAGGCCTGTTCGCGCCTATCCTGAACGACGATGACTGGCTGTTCGGCGGCAGGATCGACAATATCCACGAATCCATCGCTGCCGGGCGTCACGGCATGATGATGGCGCACAAGGATAGTTTGTCCGCCGCCGAGATCGACACTTTGGCCAAGGCGGTCGCGCAAGGGCAGCCCGCTTCCACGCCGCTGTTTGCGGAAAAGGGATGCACGGCCTGCCACGGCGAAGACGGCAAGGGCAACCAGGCGATGGGTTCGGCCAACTTGGCCGATAAAATCTGGCGTTTCGACGGATCCATCGAAGGCATCAAGTATACGATTGCCTACGGCGTGAATTCGGGC
>SCPW01000454.1 GCA_004298605.1 Gallionella sp. | reverse complement strand
CGCCCATCGGGATCGCGACCAGCGCGGTGACCGACATGACCAGCAGGGTGCCTACCCAGGCGGAAAGTATCCCGGCGTGCGCCGCGCGCCGGGATGGAAAGGAAGTGAAGAACTCATAGTTGAGCCGCTCCATCCCGTCCATCAACAAATCGGTGAACAGCGCCAATAAAGTCACTACGCCCACCATCATGCATACCAGGCCGATCAGCGAAAAAACATGGTCGTTGAATTTGAGGCGCCGGATCAGCGCACGGATTCTGGCTGCTTTTTGCGGTTCCGGCATATCAGTAAACCTCCCGGAAGCGGGTGCGCACCATATGCCCCAGAATATTGAACGCCAGCGTCATCAGGAACAGCACCAGCCCGGCGGCGAAGATGCTCTGGTAGCCGATGGAACCGTGCGGCAGGTCGCCCAGAGCAACCTGCACGATGTAGGCCGTGATGGTGGCAGCCGCTTCGCTCGGGTTCCACGTGAAGTTGGGTTGCTGCCCGGCCGCGATGGCAACCACCATGGTTTCGCCGATGGCGCGCGACATGCCCAGTATGTAGGCGGCGATAATGCCGGAGATGGCGGCCGGCGTGACGACGTGCCATGCGGTTTGAAAACGGGTGGTGCCCATCGCATATGAACCCTCGCGCAGGGACATCGGTACGGCGCGCATCGCGTCCTCGGAAACGGAGGATACGTAAGGAATAATCATGATACCGATCACGATGCCCGGCCCCAGCATATTGAAACCGGGCAGGTCCGGCATGAACGTTTGCAGCAGCGGGGTGACGACCAGCAGCGCGAAATAGCCATAAACGACGGTGGGCACGCTGGCCAGCAGCTCCAGAAACGGTTTGACGACTTCGCGCACCTTGTGCGGCGCAAATTCGGACAGGTAAATGGCGATGATGCTGCCTATGGGGATGGCGACCAGCAGCGCCACGCCGGAGGTGACCAGCGTGCCCGCCACCAGCGGCAGGATGCCGTACTGCGCATTTTCAAACAGCGGCGTCCAGGTCGTGCCGGTGAGAAATTCCAGAATGGAAACATGCTCGAAAAATGCCGACGATTCATAGAACAGGATGACGACAATCGCCAGCGTAATGGCGACGGCGGAGAAGGCTGCAAGAAACAGCATGGTTTCAATCAATTTCTCCTGCGCGTGGCGCCAGGGGTTCCGGGTAAACCGGCTGCTTGCTGTTGGGGATGGCATTGAAAATCCGGGCTCAATTTTGAGGAGGCGCAATTTTAGCAGGGAAATATTACAGTCCGGTTACGATATATTGCCTGAAGCCGACTTTCCCCGTGGGGCATAAAAAACGGGAGCATAATGCTCCCGCCTTTTGGGTAACGCCCGAAGCGATCAGTGTTTGCCTTCGCGCTTGAGGAGGTCTTCGATCAGCACGCCAACTCCCGCTTCGCCGCCGAAACCGGTGCCCAGTTTGCGGTTTTTGAAGTTATCCGAAGCCAGTTTGTAATCCTTGTCGCCCAGCGGGACATATTTCACTTCCTTGACCAGGGCAGGCGCATTTTTCAGATAGAAGTCCACAAATTCTTTCACTTCCGGCTTGTCGTAGGACTTGTTGCTAACGTAAATGAAGATGGGGCGCGCCAGCGGCTGGTAAGTGCCCTTCATGACGGCTTCAACAGACGGCAGGACAGCGGGCTTGCCTTCTTTTTCCACGATGGCTACCGCATTCAATTTCTTGGTGTTTTCCACGTAATAAGCAAAACCGAAGAAGCCGAGCGCGTTGACGTCGCGCGCCACGCCCTGCACCAGCACATTGTCATCTTCGGATGCGGTGAAGTCGCCACGGCTGGATTTTGCTTTTCCGACGACGGCTTCGGTGAAATAGTCGAAGGTTCCGGAATCGGCACCGGCGCCAAATAATTTCAGCGGGGCATCGGGCCAGGCCGGGTTGATCTGGTTCCATTTGGTGATGGTGCCCTGGGCGGCGGGTTCCCACATCTTTTTCAATTCGGCGACGGTCATGTTCTTTGCCCAAGTGTTTTTTGGGTGGATCACCACTGTCAACGCATCGAAGGCGACCGGCAGTTCAATATATTTGATACCGTTCTGGGCGCATAGCTCCATCTCTTTTTTCAGGATGGGGCGGGACGCGTCAGAGATATCGATCTCGCCCCGGCAGAATTTCTTGAAACCGCCGCCGGTGCCGGAAATGCCGACAGTAACATTGATGGCGCCTTTCTGGGCTTTCTGGAAATCCTCGGCCACGGCTTCGGTTACCGGAAACACTGTACTGGAGCCATCGATGGTTACGAGCTTGGCGGCCAGGGCCGTCTGGATGGATGCCGCGAACAGCGTTGCTGCGGCAAGCAATTTGAATGAGTTTGACTTGAGCATTGGTTTCTCCGAAGTTGGTAATATTTCATCGCATCACACGGGCGATGGACGCATATTAGCGATCCAAAGTGACAGAATTATGACACTTTGGCCTTTTCGCGGCTTTCTGTTTCCCTCACAGTGATGCCCCCGGTTTTATATCGCCCGCCGGAGGCGATTTTCATGGAAGCACGATTATGCCGCCACCCATTAGTGGGGTAAAATTCTGCGCGGATAGCATTTGGGTTGGCGGCAATCCTTGGCCGCATATTACGGGAGAGTTGATGGAACTGGCATGGACAGAGCGGCTGAGTGTCGGGAATGCGGTGATCGATTCCGAACACAAGATTCTGCTGGATATGATCAACGATGTGGAGCAGGCGATCAGGAGAAGGGATAGCGTTGCCTTGCCGCAAGTCTTCAAGCAGCTCGAAAATTGCGTGCGCATCCATTTTGCAAACGAGGAAACGATTGCGCGGGCAATCGATTTTCCTTTTTCGCACAACAAGCTGGAGCATCAGTATGTGCAGAAGGAGCTCCAGCTCATGAAAGAAGAGTTGATGGCCAGGAACGGCATGTGGTCTGAGAGCGCGGCGGAACATTACTCTTATTTTTTGAGCGAATGGATGGTCGAGCATATCCTCAAAGAGGACATGCTGATGAAGCCACTGTTGCAAACCTACCCCTATGACTTCAAGCCTGCCGCACTCGGCGCATAACTTTTTGGGTGGGATTGGTGCGCGCAAGCCCGGCCTCGCCCGGAGGCGATGATGCAACGATCGGGCGCAACCCCATCGCTTGGGGCGCGGCATCAGCCGTCCGGATCGAACAGCCGGTTCAACGGAAACCAGTTGGCGTTTGCGGAGTATGTGGCGCGAACCCGGGATATGCTGGGCAGAACCCATGGCAAATTGGGCTCCGCCGATCTGGAAAAAATAGTTGACGGCAATGCCCCGTTCGAACTGGAGCCGGCAGCCGGTTATCCGGCCGGGCAGGAAAAAACCTACCGGCGCGGCGTGCTGCTCACCCATGGCCTGACCGACTCCCCTTATTTCATGCGTCATCTGGCCGAGATATTTCAGGAAAACGGCTTTCGCGTTATGGCCGTGTTGTTGCCGGGGCACGGCACGCAGCCAGGCGATTTGCTCGATGTCACTTGGCGGGAATGGGCCAAGGCCGTGGCTTATGGCGCTGACAGGCTTGCGGAAGAAGTTGACGAAGTCTATCTGGCCGGATTTTCTGCCGGGGGTACGCTGAGTGTTTACCAGAGCTTGCGCGATAAGCGGGTGCGCGGCCTGTTCCTGTTTTCTCCCGCGCTCAAGATCACGCCGCGCGCGGCCTGGGCCAGCCTGCACAAGCTGTATAGCTGGTTGATCCCGCCGGCAAAGTGGGTCGGCATCAGGCCGGACAAGAGCTTCTACAAGTACGAGTCGCTCCCCAAAAATGCCGCAGCCCAGATGCACGCGCTGACAAAGAAACTGAACGGCCTGTTGCGGGAGCATGAAGTCGGCATCCCGGTGTTTGCCGCAGCCAGCCAGGACGACACCACCGCCAACACACCGGCGACCCTGGAATTCATGGCGCATGCGCGCCACCCATCCAGCAGGCTGGTGCTTTACACCACCGACACGGAAAAATTTCCGCCCGGTATCCCGGTGGAAAAACTGGAGTTGGTGAATAGCGTAGTGCCCGAACAGAACATATTGAGTTCCGCGCATACGGCTGTCGTGCTACCGCCCGATGACCCCCACTACGGGGCGGCGGGAGACTATTCCAATGCCATCCATTACTACCCCGACGACATGGAAAAATATCGTGCCTGCAACGGCAAGTCAGAGGAAGTGTTTCAGGGGGAAATAACCGAAGCTAACCTTAAAGCCGGCACCCTGCGGCGGTTGATGTACAACCCGAATTTCGCGGCGCTCAAAATTTCCATGAAGCGGTTCATAGATGATTCAGTGAGGTAAACCCCCGGCTATGCCGGGGGACTAAGTAAGGTTCGACCGTGTGATACGGTCGCTCCAGTTTTATTCCCTCCCCTTCAAGGGGAGCCGTCATCGCCCAACAAATACGCGAGGCGCACCAGTCGCTCCAGCTTTATTCCCTCCCCTTCAAGGGGAGGGTTAGGGTGGGGATGGGTTTGAGCGGTGGAGCAGATACGTACAGCGTAACCCCCACCCCCATCCCAACCTTCCCCCTGAAGG
>SCPW01000453.1 GCA_004298605.1 Gallionella sp. | reverse complement strand
CATCGAGAACGTCGGTAATCTGGTTTGCCCGGCCAGCTTTGATCTGGGCGAAGCGCATAAAGTCGTGATCCTGTCGGTGGCCGAAGGCGAGGACAAACCGCTCAAATATCCCGACATGTTCCGCGCGGCAGACCTGATGCTGCTCAACAAGTGCGATTTGTTGCCGCATCTGAGCTACGATGCCGATCTTGCCATCGAATACGCGCGCCGCATCAACCCCAAACTGCAAGTGATCCGCATCTCGGCAACCAGCGGGGAAGGGATGTCGGAATGGCTGGAGTGGATAGCGGCGGCTGCCAACGCGCCGCACTCGACGCAAAGATAGGATGACGATGACCCCGAAAATAAATACCCGTTTGGAAGAAACTTGCGGACTTTCTCAACTGTCCGCACCGGCAGGAGCCGAGCCCGGGCAGCAGTGCCGCCGCATTCGCGTAACTGGCGTGGTGCAGGGCGTGGGTTACCGCCCCTTCGTCTGGCGGCTGGCGCAGGAGCTGGAACTGGCCGGATGGGTGCGCAACGATGCCGCGGGCGTGGAGATCGAGGTGCAGGGCGGAGCGGATACGCTGGATCGTTTTGCCGAACGCCTTGCCAGCGAAGCGCCACGGCTCGCCCGCGTGGAAAAAATATATGCCGAACCGTGTGCGGCAACGGGTGAGGCAAGCGGTGATGCAATCGGTTTCAATATTCTGAAAAGCGGTGGTGGCCGCATCCAGACCGGCATTTCACCCGATATGACCGTGTGCCCGGAATGCCTGGCGGAACTGTTCGACCCCGCCGACCGGCGCTACCACTATCCGTTCATCAACTGCATTTACTGCGGGCCGCGCTACACGATCACCGCGCGGCTGCCCTACGACCGCATCAACACCAGCATGGCGGTTTTCGCCCAATGTCCGGCCTGCCAGAACGAATACGACCATCCCGCCAGCCGCCGTTTTCATGCGCAGCCCAATGCCTGTCCGGTGTGCGGGCCGCAATTGCGCTTCTACGACGAACACTGGCAGCCCGTTGAAACTGACGATCCGGTTGCCGCAGCCGTTGGGCGCATCCGTGCCGGGCAGGTGATTGCGGTCAAAGGTATCGGCGGCTTCCATCTGGTGTGCGATGCGGGCAACCCCGTGCCCGTAACCCGGTTGCGCGGCGGCAAGCAGCGCGAAGGGAAACCCTTTGCGGTCATGATGCTGAACGCGGCTTCGGCGCGCCTTTACGCCGATGTATCCGATAATGAGAAGACCTTGCTGGAATCGGGCGAGCGGCCCGTCGTGCTGCTGCACAAATTGCCCGGTTGCGACGATGCGTTGCCCGGCATCGCGCCGGGATTATCCGCGGTCGGCATCATGCTGCCTTACACGCCGCTGCATTATCTGATCCTGCATGAGCTGATGGGGCGCCCCGGCGGTACGGACTGGCTGTACCGGGCGGAAAAGACGGCGCTGGTCATGACCAGCGCCAACCCCGGCGGCGAGCCGCTGGTGAAGGACGATACCGAGGCGCGGCAATTTCTGTCCGGCCTGGCGGACGCGTTTCTCACCCATGACCGCGGCATCCTGTACCGTTGCGACGACAGCGTGATGAAGTGGCAGGGTGCGGCGCCAGCTTTTATACGCCGCGCGCGCGGCTACACCCCGCGCCGCATCGCGCTGCCATTTTCCGGCCTGCCGGTGCTGGCCTGCGGCCCCTGGATGAAAAATACTGTTTGCCTGACGCGCGGCAACGAGGCTTTCGTCTCACAGCATATCGGGGATCTCGACCATGCCGGTACGCGCCGCATGTTGGAGGATGTTGCGGAACATCTGTGCGATATCCTCGACGTGCGGCCGGAAGTGGTGGCGCACGACCTGCATCCGGATTTTTATAGCACGCAGTTTGCACAGGCGTTCGCGGCGCGGCACGGTTTGCCCGTAGTGACGGTGCAGCACCACCATGCCCACATCGCCGCGGTTTGTGCCGAGCATGGCGTGACCTCGCCGGTGCTGGGGTTGTCGCTGGACGGCGTGGGGCTGGGCACCGATGGCGGCGCGTGGGGCGGCGAATTGCTGCGCACCGAAGGTGCGGCGATGCGGCGCCTCGGGCATCTGGTGCCGCTGGTCATGCCGGGCGGCGACCGCGCCGCGCGCGAGCCGTGGCGCATGGCGGCTGCGGTGCTGTTTGAAATGGGCCGCGCCGACGAGATCGTCGGGCGTTTTCCCGCGCAAGCCGGAGCGGCAACCGTGATCGCCATGTTGCAACGCAACCTGAATTGCGGCACCACGACCAGCATGGGGCGGCAGTTCGATGCCGCCGCCGCGCTGCTCGGCGTGGCCGAAACGCAGTCCTACGAAGGGCAGGCCGCGATGCTATTGGAGGGATTGGCCGAGCGTCACGGCGCGGTTGCGCCACTGGCGAACGGTTACGTATTGCGGGACGCTTCACGGTATTCCGCATCACCTTCGAAGGAGCAGCAACCGCTTGTCATGCTGGATTTTCGTCCGCTGTTTGCGGCGCTGGCCGATTGCCGCGATGCGTCTTACGGCGCGGCGCTGTTCCATGCCACGCTCGCCGACGGGCTGGTGGCGTGGGTGGCGCGCACTGCGGCGGCGCAGGGTATCGGCACGATCGCTTTTGGCGGCGGCTGTTTCCTCAACAGCGTGCTGTCGCTGGCATTGTCGGAGGCTTTGTCGGAGCGCGGTTTGCGTGTGATAATGGCGCAGCAATTGCCACCCAATGATGGCGCCATTTCCTTGGGGCAGGCATGGGTTGCCATGCAAAGCGCCAACCGGGGGGCATAATTTACAATTAACAACGAAATACTGTAGTGTGGGTGCAGCTCATGCAGATGCTTTTGGTGGGCTGCGCCCACCCTGCAAAAGCTTGTTTTTGGCGCAGATCGGAATGACAGGTTTTTTACAATAAGCCTCCGATACAGGAGGCAATTTACTTTCTCGGGAGGAGATAAAAATGAGCACGACCAAGCACGGCTATGTACGTCCGATTGATTTCAAGGAGGGGCGCGTGGATATGTCGCACGGCTCCGGTGGCCGCACCATGGCGCAACTGATTTCGGAGTTGTTCGCGGCTGCCTTCAGCAACGAATATCTGGAGCAGGGAAACGACGGCGCGCTGCTGCCGGTGGCGGAAGGGCGCCTGGTGATGGCCGTCGATGGCCACGTCATCTCGCCGCTGTTTTTCGCCGGCGGCGACATCGGCTGCCTGTCGGTGCATGGCACCGTCAACGATGTTGCGGTGATGGGCGCGAAGCCGCTGTACCTGGCCGCTTCCTTCATCCTCGAAGAGGGTTTTCCGCTGGCCGACCTGAAATGCATAGTCGAATCCATGGCGCACGCCGCGCGCGAGGCGGGCGTGAAAATCGTTACCGGCGACACCAAAGTGGTGGAACAAGGCAAGGGCGATGGCGTGTTCATTACCACCACCGGCGTGGGCGTGATGCGGGAAGGCGTGACCCTTTCCGGCGACCTGGCGCGGCCCGGGGATAAAATCCTGCTGTCCGGCACGATGGGGGATCACGGCATGGCGATTCTTTCGCAACGCGAAGGGCTGACTTTCGATGCGCCCATCGTATCGGACACGGCGGCTTTGAACAGCCTGATCGCCGACATGCTGGAAAGCGGCGCCCAACTGCGCGTGTTGCGCGACCCGACGCGCGGCGGCCTGGCCACCACGCTCAATGAAATCACCAAGCAATCCGGCGTGGGCATGATGCTGCAAGAATCCGCCATTGCGGTGAATCCGCCCGTCGAAGCGGCCTGCGAGTTTCTCGGCCTGGATCCGCTGTATGTCGCCAAC
The DNA here is from genome assembly GCA_004298605.1 of Gallionella sp. Lineage (GTDB taxonomy): Bacteria > Pseudomonadota > Gammaproteobacteria > Burkholderiales > Gallionellaceae > Gallionella. Next base: position 237 of record SCPW01000453.1, on the reverse strand, counting down.
GAAGGCAAACTGATCGCCATCTGCGCGCCGGAAGACGCCGACAGCCTGCTTGCGGTGATGCGCGCCCACCCCCTCGGGCGCAAAGCGTCCATCGTCGGCGAGGTGGTGGAAGACGCCAATTGCTTCGTGCAGATGAACACCAGGCTGGGCGGACGCCGCATTGTTGACTGGCTGGCGGGCGAACAATTGCCGCGGATTTGTTGATTCCGTGATGCCGAGCCAGGCGTGACCGATTAG
>SCPW01000452.1 GCA_004298605.1 Gallionella sp. | reverse complement strand
ATCCCCAACCCCTATCTTGAGCCGCGCAGCCTGTTGCTGGCTCTGGCGGACGGGTTTCGCGTGCCGCTGGAAAAAGAAATCGACCAGCATCTGCTGTTGAAAGGGTTGACGCGCGCGCTGCTGGAATGCGCGCGCAACGGCCAGCGCGCGCTGGTGTGCCTGGACGAGGCGCAGGCGATGCCGCCGGAGAGCCTGGAAGTGTTGCGCCTGCTCACCAATCTCGAAACCGAAAAACGCAAGTTGCTGCAAGTGGTGCTGTTCGGGCAACCGGAACTGGACGAGCGTTTGCGCCACCATTCGATACGCCAGTTGCGCCAGCGCATCAGCTTCCAGTATGACCTGAAAGGGTTGGACAGGGACGAGCTGGAACGCTATTTGCGCCACCGCCTGGCGGTGGCCGGATTTGCCGGTGAAACGCTGTTCGGCAAAGGCGTGGTAGGCAAGCTGCACAGCATTACCGGAGGGACGCCGAGGCTGGTCAATATCGTGGCGCACAAGGCAATGATGCTGGCATTCGGCGAGGGGCGCCACCAGGTGTTGCCCAAACATATCCGCGATGCGGCAGCCGATACGCCGGAAACGCGCCGTGACTGGTTGCGCTGGCTTCGCCGGGCGTTGCGCGGGTGATGCGGCGATGAGCGTCATCAACCGGGTGCTCCATCAGCTCGAACAGCGCGGCGCGCACCCCGCGGAGCAGGAGATGGTGCGCGCTGTGCCGCAGGCCGGGCGCAGGTCTGCCATGCCTCTGCTGGCATTGGGCGCGGCGCTGGTAGCCGGGGTTGCCGCATGGCAATGGATGCAGGCGCGCAAGCTGGATGCCGCAACGGAAAGCCCGGCGCAGCGCCAATCCGCCGCGCCGGTTGCCGCACCGGCATCCGGCGCGTTGGCCGGGAAGCCGCAGGCTGAAATGCTTGCGCCAGACCCGCAGCCGGATGCCGGATCGGGCACGCCGCCGCCCGCTTTGGTCGGCGAAAAAACCGTTCTTGCGTCAAGCCCGGCTCCTTCGGCTCCGCCTCGGCAGGCTCGTGACAGGCTCCGGCAATATCCGAAGGCACTGCCTAAAGAGCTTGCGCCGCCCGCCGAGCCGCAACCGGCACAACCCGCCTCACCGGACGCGCAGGCTGCCGCACAGACGCCGGGCGATGAGCCGCCGGTGAAGCAGGTCAGCCCCGCGCAATATGCCGATGCGGAATTCCGCAAAGCGGTCGCGCTGATGCAGCAGGGGCGGATCACCGACGCGATGGCGGGATACGAGGCGGCGTTGCGTCTGGACGCGGGGCACGACGCGGCGCGCCAGGCTTGGGTGGTTCTGCTGCTGGAGGCCAAACGCGGCGCGGATGCGGAGCGCGTGTTGCAGGAAGGGTTGAAGGGCAAACCGGAACATATCGGATTCGCCATGCTGCTGGCGCGCTTGCAGGTGGAGCGCGGCGCGGTTGGGCAGGCGACGGAAACGCTTGAAAAACTCTTGCCTTATGCCGGTTCGCAAGCCGATTTTCAGGCATTCCTCGCGGCGTTGCTGCAACGCCAGAACCGGCATGATGAGGCGATCAACCATTACCGGATCGCCCTGCAACTCGCCCCGCACAATGGCGTCTGGCTGACGGGCTACGGCATTTCCCTGCAAGCGGCGCAGCGCGCCGGCGATGCCAGAGAGGCGTTCCGGCGCGCGCTCGACTCGAAAACGCTCAGCCCCGAGTTGCAGTCATTTGTGCGGATGAAAATCAAAGAGCTTTGATTTCTGGAAGGCAGAGGAGTTGTCGCGCTATGGCCGCAACTTGATTCGATGGCGTCGCATGGCGACACAGAAGAGCCGTGCCTCAATTTTCTGTCCTCAGCCGCTGGAATGCCTGCCTTATCCAAATGGGCGAGTCGGAAAATTTTACACTTTTTACTCTCTCTCTCTCTCTCTCTCTCTCTCTCTCTCTCTGCGGTTGATAAAAACAATACGGATCAATCTGTTATTGTGTTTTTGTGGTAAAGCGGCCTGTTTGTTGCTTTAACTATGGCAGATTCAAGAAAGCGCAAACTTGGCATCAAGGACAACCCATAAAAACCCGGAGAAACCATGAACAAGAAAACCGCAATCCCCCTGCTTGCTGCTGTTACCCTTAGTGCCGGTCTGTTATCCGCCACCGCCCATGCCGCGCTGATCAACAACGGTGCGACGATCTACGATACCGACCTCAACATCAGTTGGCTGGCCGATGCCAACCTGGCCGCCAGCAATACCTTTGGCGTAGCCGGAATCGGTGCAAGTGGTCAGATGACTTGGTATACCGCGCAAAACTGGATCGGTGCGATGAACACCGCCAACTACCTGGGCTATAGCGATTGGCGCCTGCCCACCGTAACCGACACCGGCGCGCCGGGTTGCGACTACTGGGCAAACAGCGGCACCGACTGCGGCTGGAACGTCAACACGGCCACCGGCGAGATGGCGCACCTGTACTTCGATGAGTTGGGCAACAAGTCGTACTACGACACGGCTGGTAATCCGCAGGCAGGCTGGGGGCTGGCCAACACCGGCTCATTTAGCAATTTTCAGTCCAATACCTACTGGTCAGGTACGGAATACGCGCCGGCTAGCGGCGGCGCGTGGGGCTTCAATACGAGCAGCGGTTTCCAGAATGCGGACGGTAAGGGCTTCGGTCTGTTCGTCTTGGCTGTTCGCCCCGGACAAGCCGCTGCCGTCCCCGAGCCTGCGACAGCGTGGCTGCTGGGCTTGGGGCTGCTGAGTTTGGTAAGCGTGGGGTGGCGTCGGTTGGTGCTTTGGTGATTTGAGCCATCTTGCGCGAGGTGGAATTGTAGGGGCGCGATTCATCGCGCCCTTTTTGCGAGGTAAATCAGGGCGCGATGAATCGCGCCCCTACGAACGCGGCAATGTGCGCGCCACCACCCATGCGCTGATCCGGCTTGCGCCCCGTTTCTGCACCGCTTCAGCCAGCGCGTTCAGGCTGGCGCCGGTGGTCAGCACATCATCGACCAGCGCAACATGTTTGCCGGTCAAATCCCTATCGCAACAAAACGCCTCGCGCACATTTTTTTTGCGCTCCTTCCACGGCAAGGCGGATTGAGGCGGGGTGTCGCGCACGCGCTGGCAGGCATCCGGCAGCAGCTTGAGATCGAGTTCGCGGGCAGCTCTGGCGGCGAGCAACAGCGATTGGTTAAAGCCGCGCTCGCGCAGTTTGGCGGGGTGCAGCGGCATCGGAACAACATAATCGGGCAGCGCGGTTTTATCGGTGCAATGCGCCAGTTTCTCCGCGAAGGTATGCGCCAATGCGAGTTGTTCGCCGTATTTCATGGCCTGTATCAGCTTGTCGAGCGGAAAGGTGTAGCCGAACACCGCTGTGGTATGGCCGAATAGCGGCGGGTGTTTGAGGCATTGCCCGCATACTTCGCCAGCCGGTGTCGGCAGGGCGCAACTGGGGCAATGTGCCGCATCGAGATAGGGCAAAGCTTTGTCGCAGGCCGCGCACCACAGCCCGTCATGGCTCATGCTGCCGCACAGCACGCAGGGCTGGGCAGGCAAGATGCGCTTAATTGTTGTGCGGATGTTTAATTTTACGCTGCGAAAAATTGACAAGCTATATCCCTTTCAGGATGATGCGCGGCTGTCGTTCAATCATACCCAGTATTTCCGGTTCATATTAAAACAGGATTTTCCGTAGGGTGGGTGCAACCCACCAAAGCATCCGCGTGGGCTGCGCCCACCCTACGGGGTCACTTCAAATCATACTTAGTAAAGTTGCCATGAATACCCAAACCATAGAATTTATCCGCCCCGCCAAAAAAGCCGCCACACCGCCGCGCTGGAGTGTGGCCGAAGTGGAAGCCTTGTTCAAATTGCCGTTTTCCGATTTGATGTATCGCGCACAGCAAGTGCTGCGCGAGCATTTTGACCCGAATGCGGTGCAGCTTTCCACGCTGTTGTCGATCAAAACCGGCGGCTGTTCCGAGGACTGCGGCTACTGCCCGCAATCGGCGTTCAATTCTACCGGCGTGGAAGACCGGAAAATGCTTGAAGTGAACGCGGTGGTGGAAGCCGCGCGTGCCGCGCAGCAAAAGGGTGCGGGGCGTTTCTGCATGGGCGCGGCGTGGCGCGAACCCAGCGACGAGGATATGGCCAGCGTGGTGGAAATGGTCAAGGCGGTGCGCGGTCTGGGGATGGAAACCTGCGCGACGCTGGGGATGTTGACCGATGAACAAACCGAGCAATTGCGCGCCGCCGGGCTGGATTACTACAACCACAATCTGGATACCGCGCCGGAATTTTACGGCAGCATCATCAGCACGCGCGATTACCGGGACCGGCTGGATACGCTGGAGCGGGTGCGCAAGGCCGGGATGAATATCTGTAGCGGCGGCATCGTCGGGATGGGCGAGAGCCTGGCGCAACGCGCCGGACTGATCGTGCAACTGGCCAACATGAACCCTTACCCGGAAAGCGTGCCGATCAATAATCTGGTCAAGGTCGAGGGCACGCCGCTGGCGCAAGCAGAAGACATCGACCCGCTGGATTTCGTGCGCACCATCGCGGTGGCGCGCATCACCATGCCCGAGGCGCGCGTGCGCCTGTCTGCCGGGCGGCAGCAAATGTCCGATGCGGTGCAGGCGTTGTGCTTCCTCGCCGGGGCGAACTCGATTTTTTATGGCGAGCAATTGCTCACCACCGGCAACCCGGACGTCGAAAAAGATCGCGCCTTGCTCGACAAGTTGGGCATGTATCCGTTTGCAGAAAAAATGTAGGGTGGGCACGATTTTGTGCCCACGCAGATACCAAACCGCGTGGGCAGACAAAAACCTGCCTGCCCACCCTACGAAAACCCATGCCTTTCTCTGAATTACAAAATGAATTGAACCGGCGCGCCGCACAGGGGTTGCTGCGCAGTCGGCGCACGCTCGAAAGCCCGCAGTCGCCACATATCGTAGTAGAGGGTAAACCCTACCTGGCGTTTTGCAGCAACGATTACCTCGGTTTGGCCAACCACCCGCAACTCGTCGCCGCGCTGCAACAAAGCGCCGCGCAATACGGCGTGGGAGCGGGCGCGGCGCATCTGGTGAGCGGGCATTTTGCGATGCATCAGCAACTCGAAACCGAACTCGCGGCATTCGTCAACAAACCCGCCGCGCTGCTGTTCTCTACCGGTTACATGGCGAATCTTGGTGTGGTGCAGGCGTTGGTTGGCAAGGGTGATACGGTATTTGCCGACAAGCTTAATCACGCTTCGCTGAACGATGCGATGCTGCTGTCGCGCGCGACGGTGCGGCGCTATCGGCACGGCGATATGGCGCAACTGGCGCAGTTGCTGGAACAGGCCGAAAGCGGGCGCAAACTTGTCATTACCGATGCGGTGTTCAGCATGGACGGCGATCTCGCGCCGTTGCCGGAATTGCTGGCGTTATGCGAACAGCATGATGCCTGGCTGCTGGTCGATGATGCGCATGGCTTCGGCGTGATTGGGGAGCAGGGGCGCGGCTCGCTGTTTAACCGCAAATCCCCCCCTGCCCCCCTTTTTCAAAGGGGGGTAAGTGCAGATGCGCGCGTTCATCACCCCCCTTTGCAAAAGGGGGGCAGGGGGGATTTTGATTTAAATTCACCGCGCATCATTTACATGGCGACGCTGGGCAAGGCGGCGGGCGTATCCGGTGCGTTTGTCGCAGCCGAGCGAGTGGTGATTGATACGCTCATCAACCATGCGCGCAGTTATGTTTACACGACCGCCGCGCCGCCCGCCTTGGCCGGTGCGTTGCTGGAAAGCCTGCGGTTGATCGCGCAAGGTGATGCGCTGCGCGTTCACTTGCAACAGTTGATCGCGCAATTGCGCGGTGGCCTGCGCGATTTGCCGTGGCCGTTGATGCCCTCCGCGACGGCGATACAGCCCCTGCTGATCGGCGACAACCGGGCGGCATTGCGTCTGAGCGACGAGTTGCGCGAACGCGGTATCTGGGTCGCGGCGATCCGCCCACCCACCGTGCCGCAAGGCACGGCGCGGCTGCGCATCACCTTGTCCGCCGCGCACAGCGCGGGCGATGTGACACGATTGATCGAGGCGTTGCATGAGCTTGCATGTTGACAGCTATTCAGGTGTAGGTGGAAGTGGTGCGCCGCTGCTGCTGATCCATGGCTGGGGCATGCACGGCGGGATGTGGGGCGGTGTTGCGGAAAAACTGTCAAAGCATTTCAACGTGCTGGCGGTGGATTTGCCGGGGCATGGGTATAGTGCGGGGAAGGGAGAAGGGGGAAGGGAGAAGGGAGAAGAGCCGGTTTTACCCTTCCCCCTTATCCCTTCCCCCTTCTTCTTGGATGCTATTGTTGACGAACTATCCGCCCAATTCCGCGAACCCCTCACCCTATGCGGCTGGTCGCTGGGCGGGCAGGTCGCGTTGCGTTGGGCGATGCGTTGTCCGCAGCAAGTGAGCCGCCTGATACTGGTGGCGAGCACGCCGT
>SCPW01000451.1 GCA_004298605.1 Gallionella sp. | reverse complement strand
GCAAGTGATCGACCTGTTTCTGGAGGAAGAATCCCAGGCTCTGGCGCAGCTTTCAGACTTCATCGCCAAGCCCATCTCGATGCAAGTGGAAACGCTCTACAGCCAGGAACAATACGATGTCATCCTGATGTAAAGGTTGCGTTATCCACCCTTGCCTGTTAAATTTTGCCCCGCGTTTCACACAAAGCGCCACAAGCCGGATCAACTTAACTCAGGGAGACAGTATGTTCAAGAAGCAACTCGCAATTTTATTGGCCACTGCCGCATTTGCCGCGCCCATGTTTGCCCAGGCCGGCGACCACCATGCCGGCGATGCCGCCGTAGCGCGCGCCTACATCAAGGAAATCCAGGATGCTGACGCCGCCTATATTGCCGCGCACGATTCCGCGTTTTTCAAAAACCTGGCTAAAGGCCAGACGCCGCGCGCCACCGTGGTCACCTGCTCCGACTCGCGCGTCCACACCAATGCGCTCGACAAGACTCCGGAAGGCGATCTGTTCATGGTGCGCAACATCGGCAACCAGATGGCCACCGCCAAAGGTTCCGTGCAATACGGCGTGAACCACTTGGGCTCCTCGCTGCTGCTGTTCATCGGCCATTCTTCCTGCGGCGCGATCAAGGCTGCCGGCGGCGATTATTCCACGCTGGAAGAGCCGATCAAAAAAGAACTGGATACGATCCATATCACTAAAGGCAGCGCCAACATCGACGGCGTAAAGACCAACGTCAACAACCAGGTCGCCGACGCCCTCAAAGAATGGGCCGACAAGGTAAAGAACGGGGAACTGTTGATCGTGGGCGCGGTGTATGACTTTGCCGACGACATGAAGCAAGGCGCCGGCAAGCTCAACGTTATCAACATGAACGGTGAAACCGATCCGGCCAAGATCCGCAATATGCCCGCCCAGGCAGCCAAAGCAGGGCACGGGCACGGCCACTGATTTTTACCGGTAGGGCGTGATAAAAAAGCCGGCGCGAGCCGGCTTTTTTACGGCTTCCGGTTCCGGTGTCAAAACAATCAACACGACAGGAAGCGTTTGGTTGGCGCGGTTCAACTTGGCGGGCAAGGGTGGTAATATCGCCGCGCCGCATATATGTGATCCTTAAAAACTCTGTTGGCTACATAACCAGCCACTTGGCTTCCGTATTTTGGCGGCCTAGTGGAATGGCTAGTAGCTTCATCAGAGAACACAGAGTAAAAACAAACGGTTGAAACCGAAAATTGATTCACCTTTCTGGTGTGTCATAAAAACGTGTAACACCGTTGTTTCTCTGTGTTCTCTGTGGCTTGAATCGAGGTCTTTAGGATGATATGTAAGCAAGAAATTTTTTCCACAACGCAGCAGTTGGGATGAAATGTGGATTTTTAGAAGTGCCCTTTAACCGGTTTGCCATGATGATAGCTCCCCACTTATTGCGTATTGCACGGTTATGCGGTATCGCGTGCAGCATACTGCTTGCGGCCTGTACGGTGACGCAGAAACAAGATGCCGATGAAGCGTTCAAGGGGCCCTTGATCTGGCCGCAGCCGCCGGACCAGCCGCGTTTTGCCTACGAAACTGTGCTGCGCTCCCCGGCGGATATCGCCGGTACGGAGGCTCCCAAGGATAAATTGCTCCGCGACCTGGCAGGCACCGAAGCGGTATCGAACCAGCCTGCTTTCGAAAAACCGGCAGCCGTCGTGGCGCGGAATGGCCGCATTTATGTGTCCGATACCGCCACCAACTCGATTGTCGTGTTCGACGCGCCCCGGCGCAAGCTGTTCCGCTTCGGTATGCGCCAGCCCGGCGCATTGTCCAAACCGGCGGGGCTCGCGATGGATGCGGAGATGAACATCTATGTGGCCGACACCAAGCAGCGCCAGGTGATGGTGTATGACAGCCTCGGCCTGTTCCAGCGGGCCGTGGGCAGCCCGGATGACTTGGGGCGGCCAACCGGTGTGGCGGTCAGCCGCGATGGGGAACGCATTTATGTGATCGACCGCTCGGACAACGAGAGCAACCTCCACCAGGTGGTCGTCTACGGCAAGGATGGGGGAAAAATCAAGGTAATCGGCAGCCGGGGCGGCGGCGAAGGCCAGTTCAACGTGCCGTTGCAGGGCGCGGTGGCAGCCGACGGCACATTGTATGTGCTGGATTCGGGCAATTTCCGTGTCCAGGCTTTTGACCGTGACGGTAATTTCCTGCGCGCCTTTGGCGGCCTCGGCGTCAATCCCGGCAACCTGGCGCGCCCGCGCGGAATCGCCGTCGACGACGAAGGCAATGTTTATGTCAGCGATGCCAGCTTCAATAATTTCCAGATATTCAAGCAGGACGGGCAGGTGTTGCTGGCCATCGGCAGGGCGTCCAGCAAAAGCAATCCCGGGCAGTATGGCCTGTTAAACGGTATCGCCGTGGATGAAACCGGGCGTGTCTATGTGGTGGATCAATTGTTTAACAAGGTGGAAGTTTTCCGGCGTTTGAACGACAAGGAAGGGCAGCAGATGCTGCGGGAAGCCGAATAACGGCTCCCGTGCGCCCGGTAATTCAGTGAGGTAAACCCCCGGCTATGCCGGGGGACTAAGCAAGGTTCGACCGTGTGATACGGTCGCTCCAGTTTTATTCTCTCCCCTTCAAGGGGAGGGTTAGGGTGGGGATGGGTTTGAGCGGTGGAGCAGATACGTACAGCGTAACCCCCACCCCCATCCCAACCCCCCCCTGAAGGGGAAGGAGGAAAACTTGGCCGCCTTCAGGCGGCTCACGGTTTTACCGGCCCCTCTGAGGGGCTCACCTAATAAGCCCCCGGCTTTGCCGGGGGCAATTTAACTTTAAGAGCCGTAATTGAGAAAACAGAAGGCCATATTTCCTGATTTTGGGAAATTCATTTTTTTGTAAATAAAATATCTGATGAAAAACATGGCGTTGTTTGTTGGCACACTATGTGCTCGCAGCACTTAACTAATGGCTTGGCCGATCGCAAAGAATGGCGCACAGCAGCCCACATCATTCCCGGGTGTTGCCCAAAAAAATCGTCTGAAAAATCTTAAAGGAAACATTGTGAATGTCCAGAAAATTATTTCGGTGCCAGCCTTGCTGGTCATGGGGTTTAACCTGGTATATGCCGCAGAAATACCGACCAAATTCTTGAACCAGGGCAGCATCGCCAATACGCGCCACAACCTGACCCAGCGCCCGGCAAACGGCATCGGACCGAATGCGGCCTGGATGGATTATTCGCGCAACGATTACGGCGAGGTGTGCGTCTATTGCCACACACCGCACGGCGCTAACACGGGCACTACGGCTCCGCTGTGGAACCGCACGATGAAGGCGACGACCTACACGACCTACAACCAGCTCGGCACTCCGTCGCTGACCCAGACGGTTTCGCAGCCCGGCGCCGCTTCGCTGGCCTGCCTGTCCTGCCATGACGGCCAGACGGCCATCGATTCGGTCGTCAACATGCCCGGCTCGGGACGTTATCAGGCCAGCCAGGCAACCGTGCAGGACAATGCCTTCCTCAACACCTGGCCGGGCGGCCCGGGGGGAAGCCCGTTCGGCGGACACGGCACGCTCAGCATCTCGCCCGAGACACTGGCTAATTTTGGCGAATGCCAAGCCTGCCACTCGATCAGCGGCGACCAGTACGATCCGAACACGACCCCCCGGTTTGACGCGTTCTACATTGGCACCGACCTGAGAAACGACCACCCTGTGGGCATCACTTTCCCGGCAGTGAACGGCTCGGGAACCGATTTCAGGACACCTGCAGGCGTAAAAGGCACAACCCGTTATTTCGATGATAACGGAAACGGCAAGTTCGACAGCGCCGATGTGCGCCTGTACGAAACGGGCGGGTCGGTGAAGGTCGAGTGCGCATCATGCCACGATCCGCATGGCGTGCCCTCGGGCGCTCCCGGAACCACGTTCAGGCCGACTTTTTTGCGTGTGGCCAACACCAGCAGCGCGCTTTGCCTGACTTGCCATAGCAAGTAAGTTACCATGAGGAAACGCTAAATAAGTCCGTTCGCCCTGAGCCTGTCGAAGGGCAGTCAAGCCAACGCGTTGATTGTTAATCGCCTTCTTCTCATGGTTCGACAAGCTCACCACGAACGGAGAACTTATTCAGCGTTTCCCTAATCTTACTGTGTCACAAAGCGATCAAGGGATGCAGTGCAAGGCAAAATCGGGCGAAGTGGTTCAAGCAGGGATGGGCGGCTCGCCGTTGC
>SCPW01000450.1 GCA_004298605.1 Gallionella sp. | reverse complement strand
GTGCTGCGCGACTTGCTGGCCGAACCGCGCAAACACCTCGCCATCCACGAACGCGGCAAAATCCATCTCGTGCCCATCGAAGCGGTGCTGTTCATGCGCGCCGAGCTGAAATACATCACGGTGCGCACCGCCGAGCGCGAATACCTGCTCGAAGAATCCCTCGCCTCGCTGGAAACGGAATTCGCCGCGCGCTTCGTGCGCATCCACCGCAATTGCCTGGTGGCGAAAGAAGCGGTTGAGGGTTTTGAAAAAGGCGGCGACGAAGGCGAAAGCGGCTGGATGGTGAAGCTGAAAAACCTGGATGAATTGCTCGCGATCAGCCGCAGGCAGCAGCACATCGTCAAAGAGTTCAGTTGATTTACCCCGGGGGCGAACGGGGGCTAAATGTGGGCTGCGGCCCCGCGCGACGCGCCACCGCTTTGCGCAGCTCTTCCAGCAGCAACATGCCGGCCCCGAACGGGATGATGAACAGCCAGACTCCGGCGCCCAGCGGCGCGGTGCCGAACAGCGCGTTGCCCCACGGCGTGTAGTCGATCAGCAATATCAGCAGCAACTCAAAACCGACTCCGTACCAGATCAGGCGGTTGCGGCGGTGGCCGCGGCTGAAAATGGACATCGCGGGGTGGCGGCACAGGAACACGTTGACCACTTGCATGGCGATGATCGCCGACAGGCAGGCGGTGGTGGCCTGCAAGTAGAGGCTGGCGCCGCTGCCCGGCACATTGCCATATTGCCAGCCCCCGCCGTGCAGTACGAAGAAAAATGCCGCCATTCCCGCGATGGCTTCCAGTGGCCCGAGGAACAGGTAGGCGCGCAGCAGCACGCCCCGGTTGAGCAACCGTTCGCCGCGCGACCGAGGCGGGCGGCGCATGACCTCGGGGTCCGACCTTTCCGCGCCGAGCGCCAGCGCGGGCAACATGTCGGTGCCGAGATCGACCGCGAGTATCTGGACGATGGTGAGCGGCAGCGGAATCCTGAACAGCACGAAGGCGAGATACGGCACCAGTTCTGGAATGTTCGAGGTCAGGATATAGGTGAGGAATTTGCGCAGGTTGTCGAACACCGCGCGGCCTTCTTCGATGGCTGCGACGATGGTGGCGAAGTTGTCGTCGAGCAGGATGATGTCGGCGGATTCCTTGGCGACATCGGTGCCGGAGACTCCCATCGCGATACCCACATCGGCGCATTTCAACGCCGGCGCGTCATTTACCCCATCGCCCGTCACCGCGACGATTTCGCCCTTGTGCTGCAAGGCTTGCACGATACGCATTTTCTGGTCGGCGCCGGTGCGTGCAAAGATCAAATCGGGTTCATCGAGCAACAGATGCAGATCGGCATCCGACATTTGGCGTAGCTTGTCACCAGTCACGGCGACAGGATTCTGCGCCAGCCCGATTTCGCGCGCCAGCGCGCTGGCGGTGTGCGGGTGATCGCCGGTAATCATGATTACCCGGATGCCGGCGGCGCGGCAGGTGCGGATCGCTTCCGGGACAGCCTCGCGCGGCGGGTCAACCAGGCCTATCAGCCCGGCAAAGACCAGTTCGGTTTCGCGCTGCGTAGCAGTGGTATGGTTAGGTAGATTGCGGTAGGCGAGGGCAATCACGCGCAGCCCTTGTTCCGTCATCCGCTCATGCGCGCTCAGCAAGCTGGCTCGGCTGGCCTCATCCAGCGGCTGATGTCTGCCTTGCAGCAGCATTGCGCCGCACAGCGGCAACACGCTCTCCGGCGCGCCCTTGCAGTACAGCATGTGCCCCTCCGGCGTATCGCAAATCACCGACATGCGCTTGCGTTCGGTGTCGAAGGGAATCTCATCGAGGCGCGGAAACATAGCTCCGCCGGGCGGTGTGCCTTCCAGCAGCGCCCCTTCCATCGGGTCGCCCAACCATGCAGTTTGCCCGTTCTGCTCGACGCGGCGCAGGTCATGGCAATGGCGCATGATGGCGAACAGCGGTTCGGCTTGATGTTCTTCCAGATCGCCGGGAGACCGCAACTTCCCGGAATAAAACACCTGCCGGATGCTCGTGCGGTTTTGCGTTAACGTGCCGGTCTTGTCGCTGCAAATCACGCTGGCTGCACCCAATGTTTCCACTGCGGGAAGATGGCGCACCAGCGCATTTTTCTTCGCCATGCGCTGGGCCGCCATCGCCAGCGACAGCGTGACGGTGGGAAGCAATCCCTCCGGCACATTGGCGACGATGATGCCGATGGCGAACACCAGATTTTCCCAGAACGACAAACCGATTATCTGGCCGATCAGAAAGAACACCGCGCCGAGCAGCGTGGCGCTGTTCGCCACGCTG
>SCPW01000449.1 GCA_004298605.1 Gallionella sp. | reverse complement strand
AATGCCCAGGTAATCGCCGATGTCGCCGCGCGACATGCTTAAATTGAACTGTGTAGAGGAATAATTGCGCATGGCGAAGCGCCGCGACAGGGACAGCAAGTAAGTTGCCAGGCGTTCTTCGGCATTCTTTTTCCCGAGCAGCAGCATCAACTCCTGGTTGTGCTTGATTTCTTTGCTCATCACCCTGAGCATCTGGTAATGCACCGAAGGAATTACGCGCGCCAGCTCCTCGAAACACTCCACCGAGATTTCGCACACCGAGGTGGCTTCCAGCGCCATGGCCTCGCAGTTATAGCGGTTTTCATCCATGGCGGTCAGCCCGAGCAACTCGCCCGGGATGTGAAAACCGGTAATTTGCAGACGCCCGTCGTCGGTGGAAATATAGGTTTTGACCGACCCGCTGCGGATGGCGTAAACGCAGTCAAACTTTTCGCCGGCGCGGTAAAGTATCTGGCCGCGCTTGAGCATGCGCTTTCTTTTCACGTAATGGTCGAGCAGCATCGTGTCTGCGCTGTTCAGACCCATGGGCAAACAAAGCTGGTAAAGGCCACAATTCTGGCAGGCTATCACAGTATGGCTCGATTCTTGGGCGGCTTGACGTACCATAACTATTCTAGTTTTTAGAAAAAATGGTTAAAAATTCTACTTCGCAATTCGCGCAAACCACTAAAAAACCTGGCGGAGAGGGTGGGATTCGAACCCACGGTAGGCTTAAACCTACGCCTGATTTCGAGTCAGGTACATTCGACCACTCTGCCACCTCTCCGGGGGTGGGTATTTTACCAGCATAGCCGCAATTTCAGGCAGAATGTTTGCATGTGTAATCCGACACGACGTTTGCGAGCGGCATTGGCCGGTTTGTGCATGCTGCTTTCCGCTTGCGGCCACCAGCTTGCGGCGTGGGACGCCGGCAAGCTGGTGGTGATTGTGCCCGAGGCCACGCAGGGGGCGGCGGCGGAGTTCGAGCGCGAACTGGCGCAATTATTTGCCGCGCAACTGCATGCCACGCTCGAAGCCGTTCCGATGCCGCAAGATGAAGTCGGCGCCGCCTTGCGCAAACACGAGGCGCATCTGGCTGCCGCATCGCTGCGCAGCGAGGCCGGCATTGCCGCGCTGCGCTTCGGCCCCGTCTACCAGAATGTGCGCGAGTTGGTGGTATGCCGCCGCAACGGCAAACCCCCAAAAAAACTTGCCGACCTGGCGGGAATGAAACTGGCGGCGGCGGCTGGCTCTGCCCAGGAAGTGGCGCTGCGCGAGGCGCAAAAAAAATTGCCCTCGCTGCAATGGCAGGCCCGCAATGGATCCACCGCGCAAAACCTGTTGGCGGAAGTCGCCGGGGGCGCGCTGGATTGTGCGGCAGCCAATGAACTGCAGCTTGCCGATGCACGCAACTATCATCCCGGCCTGGCCGCCGCCCTCGATATCGCCCCCCCTTCCAAACTCGCCTGGGGGTTCCCCGGAGACGCCGACCCCGGTTTGCTCAAACAAACGCAAATTTTCTTCGCCCGCATCAGGCAGGATGGCACGCTGCGCCGCCTGCTGGACCGTTACTACGGCCACAGCGAACGGCTTGACACAGTGGATGCGGCCACATTCATCAGCCGCAGCGGCACCGTGTTACCGCATTACCGCCACTTGTTCGAAGAGGCCGCGGCGCTCACCGGCGAGGACTGGCGGTTGCTGGCGGCGCTGGCTTACCAGGAATCGCAATGGGATCCGCTCGCCACTTCTTCCACCAATGTGCGCGGCATGATGATGCTGACCGAAGACACCGCCGACCGGATGAAAGTAAGCAATCGCCTGGATGCGCGCGAAAGCATTCTCGCCGGTGCAAGGTATCTGGCTCTGCTCAAGGAACAAATGCCCGACCGCATCCCGGAACCGGACCGCACCTGGCTGGCGCTGGCCGCCTACAACCAGGGCTATGGCCATCTGGAAGACGCGCGCATCCTGTCCAGCCGCGCCGGGTTGAACCCGGACAGTTGGGCAGACGTGAAAAAATGGATGCCGCTGTTGAACCAACCGGGGCACTACGAGACGCTGAAACATGGTTACGCGCGCGGTGGCGAAGCGGTGATCCTGGTGGAAAGCATCCGCAGCTACCATGACATGCTCAAACGGTTGGAACCCGACCGGGCGCCAGCCGATTCGGACACAATTTCGTACCGGCTGATCGAACCGATCAAGCGCCTGATGCGCTGATTATCCCGATTCGTATTAAAGTAGGGCGGGCGCAGCCCACGCGGATGCTTTGGTGGGCTGCGCCCGCCCTGCAAAATTGTTTATGTTTCTATTGCGGATCACGCTTCACCACCTGCCGCTCTTCCAGCAGGCGCTCGATACGCTCCAGCCGCGCCGATATTTCCTTGAGATGGCGGTCGGCCTCCTTCTCCTCCTGCTCCATCTTTTCGACATCGCTACCGATAAAGAATGCCGCCATGTTCGCGGTGAGCAAAGACAGCAGCACCACACCGAACAGGATCAGCAGCGAGCCGAACAGCCGCCCCGCCGGGCTGTGCGGAACCACATCGCCGTAACCCACCGTGGCCATGGTCACCCACGCCCACCACATGCCATCCCAGACGGTGCCGATGGAAGGGTCGATGCGCGAAATGATGATGCCGGACAGCACCATGGTAGCCAAGGCCACCGCCAGCGTGGGGCCGAGCTGGTGGCGGGAAAGCAGCTTGCGGATATTTCTGGACAGCCGCGCCAACAGCACCACCACCAGCATCAAGCGCATGCTGCGCATCAGGCCGACTAGCGGGGTGTACTGCCAGACGACGGGCAAACCGCCGATGATGATGGCCAGGTTCATCCAATTGCGCAGCAAGTATTCTCGCTTGTTTTTGACCAGCATGGCCAGCAACGTGGTTTCGACGAAGAACGCCAGCCATATCAACCAGTCGGCGATGCGCGACGACAGTGGGCCGATCGCCTGCGTTTCTTCCAGATACCACTGCACCGGAATCCACAGCGCCACCAGCAGCATCGGCCACTCCAGCCGCTTCGCCCAGAGCCGCGCGGCGGGTTGTTCGTGCGACTCGACACCGGCGATGCCGAGCAGGTGGACGATCCTCATTTAATGTGAGAGTTTTTCCATACCGCCCATGTAAGGGCGCAACACCTCGGGAATCACCACGCTGCCATCGGCCTGCTGATAGTTTTCTAAAACAGCGACCAGTGTGCGTCCGACCGCCAGGCCTGAGCCATTCAGCGTGTGCAGCAATTCCGGCTTGCCCTGCGCATTGCGGAAACGCGCCTGCATCCTGCGCGCCTGGAATGCCTCAAAATTGCTGCACGAAGAAATCTCGCGGTAGGTATTCTGCGCGGGCAGCCACACCTCGATATCGTAAGTGGTGGCGGAAGAAAAGCCCATGTCGCCGGTACACAGCTTCACCACGCGGTAGGGCAGGCCGAGCTTCTGCAGGATGGTTTCGGCGTGGCCGAGCAACTGTTCCAGCGCGGCATAAGACTCATCCGGGTGTACCATTTGCACCAGTTCCACCTTGTCGAACTGGTGCTGGCGGATCATACCGCGCGTGTCGCGCCCGTAGGAGCCAGCCTCGGAACGGAAGCATGGCGTATGCGCGACGAATTTGAGCGGCAACTGCTCCAGCGGCACGATTTCGTCTCGCACCATATTGGTCACCGGCACTTCGGCGGTGGGGATCAGGTAGTACGAATCCTCCTTATAGTTAGCCGGGTTTAGCCCGCCACTTGCCATATCCGCAGCAGAAATGCCCTCGTTTGAAAGGAATCGCTCGGTAATTCTCCGCTCGAAAGGTTGCGCAATCCGGAACAAATCTTCCTCGAACTTCGGCAACTGCCCGGTGCCGCGCATCGAATCGGCATTGACGATATACGGAACATAAGTTTCCGTGTAACCGTGTTGATCGGTATGCGTATCCAGCATGAACTGCGCCAGCGCGCGGTGCAGCCGCGCCAGCCCGCCCTTCAACACCGAAAAACGCGAGCCGCTGATCTTCGCGGCAGTATCGAAATCCAGCCCCAGCCCTTCGCCGATGCTAACGTGATCCTTCACCGCAAAATCAAACGTGGGAATGTTGCCGATCTTGCGCACTTCGAGATTGTCCGCTTCGGACTTGCCCGGCGGCACGCTGCTGTGCGGGGTATTGGGGAGCACTTCCAGAAATTGCTGCAACGCGCTTTGCACCTCGCCCAGCCGCGCTTCATCCCGCTTGAGCTCGTCACCCAAGCTGGCGACTTCCGCCATGATCGCTGAAACATCCTGGCCCTTCGCCTTGGCCTGCCCGATCAGCTTGGACGAGCTGTTGCGCTTGGCCTGCAACTCCTGCGTGCGCGTCTGGATGGACTTGCGCTCGCCTTCCAGTTGCTCGAACTTCGCGGTGTCCAGCACAAAGCCGCGCGTCGCCAAACGTGCCGCCACACCGGCCAAGTCGTTGCGTAATGCTTGTATATCTAACATATTAACTTTCTACTTTAAAATTTAGGTCAGACGAATTGTGACGCCTCAGTGTCTGGCTCACGGGCTTTAAGTTCACAATGCCGAGTCCATATATGAATTTGGTAATTTCGCAAAGAGTCAGACACAAATTTCTTACGCAAGCGCTCGGCTTCAAGAATAACAGTCGTGTCTGTCAATCCTAATTTTTGCGTCGAGAATTCGTCCGCAAAACGCGCCGCACTCTCATTTAGCGCAGCGAGCAAATCTTCAAGGCTTTGCGCATCCGTTGCGTGGGTCACCACCCAAGGAGTTTGTTCGGAAATACTGCTCCCAATATCGGCGCGCAGCTTGGCGGCAAGGTTTCTGCGACGTTGAGAATCAGGTATATCAGCGATGTGATTGGCCAACTCAAACAGCACGGCGACGGGCACAAAAAATTGTCCCGTCTCTATACTCTCTCGAAACTTCCGCAACACACTCGAATGAGCATCATTCTCCGAACAGCCATCAACACGATATAATTCCAGCAGATAACTTGTATCCACCACATATATTCGGATTGTTGTCACGCCAAGGACTCCAGCCATTCCTTGGCTTTATTTTTTTGAGTCTCCTCAAAGTTTGGCATCAGATATTTTTCTACCACACGACGAGTGACTAAATCACCGAGCCGCCCCTGCTCCAGCAATGATTCAACTCGCGGCAACCCGGACAATGGCATTAACTTTGAGGCATGGCTTTCTGAATCCAGGTAACACAACACCACCGCCTTTAACTGGTCTGCATTAAGGCTATCCAGCGTAGCCGGGTTATGGGTTGTAACAAGAATATTCAGCTTGCGACGATTACTGCATTCCCAAACAGCATCCACCAGAATTTTTATTCTGGATGGGTGAATACCATTATCAATTTCTTCAATAACAATTCTGGAATTCTGTGGAACCGTCTCTAATGCGGCAAGAATGGCCAATGCCCTCAATGTGCCGTCGGACAATGAGCGCGCATCAGTGAACGTGCCATCCTCCCGCTTCAATCCAAGCAATACATCCCGCGCACGTGTCTCAACAAAATCAAAGTCCTTGAAAGGTTCCTCAGGCAACTGTCTAATTAAGTTCAAAATTCTGCCTAACGTGGCTTGTTTTTCCTCGCTTCCCTGCTTGAGCGAATGCAAGACAGATGAAAGGTTGGAGCCATTCTTTTGCAATACGACTTGACCCATGCGCTCATACTCGCGCATTAAGCGTGGGGTTGGATCAAAAACAAAAGCAGCATTGAGATGCCCTTCCAAAGCGCGCACCATCTGCAATGCTCCTTGCTGTCTCGGACTCTGGTTTCCAAGATCAGCCAATGCTTCATAGCGGGACAAGACGGATCGATCCGCTGGAAGGTGCGTTACAGGTTTGTTCCCACCTTTTTGAAAGTTATCGTAAGTGACATTCAATATGTCTGTTGTACCCACATTTGCATCGAAAATAACCCGGTTGCCAACAGTTAATTTTTCTTTGTGTATCCTTACATCTGGCAAGCCAACAGTCACACTGTAGTTAATCTTCTGATTTGTGCCATCAAACTTGAAAGCTGCCCCAAAACCTAATTCAAACTCGCCTATTGGTGCTTCAAATTCAACCTCGCCTATTTGTGCAGCAGCGTCTGCCTGATAACTTAAACAGCCGGGCAACCCGCCTCGAATTTCAAACATTCCTCCGTTGCTACGGCCTACATCCACAATTTCATGCAAAGGACGGCCATGCGCAATCTGTGCCAGCAATTCGACAGCTTCTATTGCATTACTTTTCCCAGAGCCATTTTTCCCTATCATCAAGGTAACGGACTGAAATAAATTTAACTGCGCATCCGAAAAATTTTTGAAGCTCTTGAAATAGTACATGGGTCACCTCTCGTGCTATGCAAGTATGGCTCTATCGTTTCAGTTTATTCTTATCCAGCTCGCGCAAGTGCGCCAGCTTCTCCGCGATCTTCGCTTCCAAGCCGCGCTCGGTGGGCTGATAAAAACTTACTTCCGGCATGCCGTCGGGAAAATAATGCTCGCCCGCCGCATAGCCGCCCGCTTCATCGTGCGCATAGCGGTAGCCCTTGCCGTAATCGAGTTGCTTCATCAGTTTGGTCGGCGCATTGCGCAAGTGCAGCGGCACTTCGCGCGAGCCGTCTTGGGCCACGAAAGTGCGCGCGGCATTATACGCGACATACCCGGCGTTCGACTTGGGCGCGCAGGCCATGTACAGCACCGCTTGCGCCAGCGCCAGCTCGCCTTCCGGCGAACCGAGCCGCTCGTAAGTTTGCGCCGCGTCCTGCGTCAACTGGATCGCGCGCGGATCGGCCAGCCCGATGTCTTCCCACGCCATGCGCACGATGCGCCGCGCCAGATAGCGCGGGTCGGCGCCGCCGTCCAGCATGCGCACCAGCCAATACAGCGCGGCATCGGGGTTAGAACCTCTCACCGATTTGTGCAGCGCGGAAATCTGGTCGTAAAACGCCTCGCCGCCCTTGTCGAAACGGCGCAGGTTCTGCGCCAGCGTGTTGTCGAGAAACGCGCCGTCGATGTTGCTCACACCGGCCGTTTGCGCGGCGGTCTGCAATTGTTCCAGCACGTTCAGCAAGCGGCGCGCATCGCCGTCGGCGTAGCCGATGATGCGCTCGCGCGCATCGTCATCAAACTGCAAACCGGCCAGTGCAATCTGCCTCGCACGCTCGAACAAAGCGCCCAGCTCATCTGCCGACAGCGAGTGCAGCACATACACCTGGGCGCGCGACAACAGCGCGCCGTTCACCTCGAACGACGGATTTTCGGTCGTCGCACCGATGAACGTCACCAGACCCTGTTCGACAAACGGCAAGAAAGCATCCTGCTGTGATTTATTGAAACGGTGTACTTCGTCGACAAACAAAATGGTATGGCGACCGCTTTGCTGCAACACCTGCTGCGCCTGCGCAATCGCCTCGCGGATGTCCTTCACGCCGGACAGCACCGCCGACAACGGCACAAACTCGGCATCGAACGCCGATGCCATCAGCCGCGCCAGCGTGGTCTTGCCCACCCCGGGCGGTCCCCACAGAATCATCGAATGCAGTTTGCCGGACTGGAACGCCAGCCGCAGCGGCTTGCCTTCGCCCAGCAAATGCGATTGCCCGATCACCTCGTCGATATGTTTGGGGCGCAGTCGTTCCGCCAGCGGCGCGGCGGGGGAGGGTGCTTCAAACAGGTCGTCGGTTAGCATAAATACGGGCGTGATGAATCACGCCCCTACTCCAGCACATCCGCACCCTTCGGTGGCGTGAACTGGAACTGTTGCCCGGAAAATTTCGGGTTGCGCTGCATCGCGGAAAAACGCAGCACGGTTTTATGCCCGAACATATCGTTCAATTCCATGATGCTCAATCCGGCTTGCGCATCGAATGCCATCGAAATTTTCTCGAAGCTGCTGTCTTGCCCTTTGGGTGTGGCCTCCAGCCAATCCAGCCCGCCCTGGCTACCGCTTTCTTTGAGATTAAAACCGCGCTCGATTTCATTGCTGCCGGACAGCAACGCGGCAGGGCTGCTGCCGATTGCGGCATCCAATTTTTTGACCGTCACCTGATTCAGATCCACGTCGTACAGCCAGAACTTCTCACCATCGCCGACAATGATTTGTTCGTAGGGCTTCTGGTAGGTCCAGCGAAATTTGCCGGGACGCTGAAACTGCATGACGCCGGACGCGCTCTGCATGCGTTTGCCGTTCTGATCCAGCACCACCTGGCTGAAATCGGCCTGCGCGGAATGCGTCGCGGCGATGAAGGTCTTGAGTTTGTCGATGGCGCCAGCGTGTGCCGCCAATGGTGTCATCAAAAGAAAAAAGAAAATGGACTTTGACACTTTGCATCTAAAAACTGACATTAGCGCTCTCCGCCGTTAATCGTACTAATGGGCATGGCGAACAACTACCCCTAATAATGAAACTCGCCATGCCCGTTTGGCCGCACCTCGAAACTCGCCGCAAGCGGCTCATTTCCTCAACCCAACCCTCTTAATTCAACTCACGCTTCAGGCCTGATATTAACTTACCCAAGCTGGGCGAAAACGGTGTGTCAAAGTTCAGGTGAGGGGCAATTTGTTCCGCCCAATGGGTTTTTTTCGGAGCACCATTTGAAGGCTTATGGCCAAGGCATTCGGCAAGTTTTTCCCAAGCACCAACCCGCGCATCAGGTGCGATATTTTGAATCAGGCCAAGCTTGGCATTGGGGAACGCTTTTTTTATTGCATTTGAATCTGCCAAAAACCATGATTCCGTTTCTTCTATAGCCAACCGGAACAAGACACGTGGCGGCTTGATCGGGAGGCCAAGCAATAATGCCTTAAGCCCGGCAAGCAACTGCACACAATCATCATTGTCCACATCAACCAGAACGAGCACCAGGCATTGCTCATCCATGTATTTTCCGAATCCGCGAAGCTTCGCTGGCAGTTGGTCAAATAGCCCGCGATGCTTGGGATCGGGCTGCGCCAGAGGGTTGGCAGGCAGATTGCCGCGCCCACGGTGCGGATGAATTCTGAAATCGACATGTTCGCTCAGACCAAATTGTCGGATCAAAACTTCACGAACGACTGGCACATCCGATGCACCCTCGGTTAACACCTCAATGAACATCAGGGATTTCCTCGCCCGAAATGATCGCTGAACCATAGGCTTCCCATGGGTAGCCCTTCATCATAGAGTTCTCGGACCCCCTTGATATCGGCAGCACGTTCCAGCGTACTAAAGCCATCATTGCCTTTATCCAGAATCCAGACCTCGTCAGGAGTTAATGCATCGACAAAATTTGGTGCATGGGTAGTAACTAAAAGCTGCGGGCCGCGCGATTTTTCCGCATACTCTTTGAATTCGCTTGCCAAGGTAGCCAGCAATTGATGATGAAGTCCATTTTCTGGCTCTTCGATACCAATTAATGGTGCGGGGTCGGGGTCTTCCATTAACAGCAAATAGGCCAACATTTTTAGTGTGCCATCAGACATGTCCTGCTGATAAAACGGCGTAGAAAACCCTTCCATAAAAAATTCGAGTATTAGTCGCCGATCAACCGCCGGTGTTGGCTTGATGCTGAGCACTCCCGGAATCTTCTTTGAGATACGAGCCAAGGCCTGCTGAAATCCGTCCGGATTTTTCCGTTGGATAAACTGCAAGTACCTCGATAAATTTTCCCCTCTGCGGTCAAGGTGAGGGTCTGCACCTGCCTGGCTGGGTTTACGCGCCAGTTCTGGCACGAAGTAAGACAAATACCAGCCGGTCAAAAAATCCCTGAATGCAGCCACGCGCTCATGGTTTGCCAAAGTGCCTAAAGTGGAAATACCCAACACTTGGCGATCCTTCATCCTAACGAGAATCTTCTCACTTCCTTCTGGCTCAGCTTGCTCACCTCCTCCCGTGCCCGTATCGGGTTCAAACCCGGCAGTGCCAGTCCACGCATAACCTTGCCCATTTGTAAGCTCCAAAAATGAATAAGGCTGCCCGCTTTTCTGCCCGCTTCTCCGCTGCCTTAGCCGCTCGTAAACAACCTGCGCCCGCCCTTGAGCATCGCAGTTAATATGTAACGAGTAACTGATAGGCCGAGCCTTCTCAGTTTCTCGATAACGTATTTCGAATTTAATGGGCTCAGTCGAACCTTTAGTCCTGATTTGCTCAAATCCACCCCGATGCGGCTTATCGCAAGCTGCTTCCGCACCTTCGGCGAGACAATCACCCAAGAAGCCGAGTGCATCGAGTAAGCTTGATTTACCGGAACCATTCGCACCGATTACCGTAACCAAGCGCGGCAAAGCTGCCTGCTGACGTTCATAGAGCGTCCGCCCCAGCGTCACATCGCGCAAGGCTCGGAAATTTTGAATTTGTATGCCTTCAAGTATCGCCATTATTTTTTCCTCAATCCTTGCTTACTCCGCTCTCGCCGGCGCAATCACTTCCCGATTACCGTTGCTCTGCATCGCAGAAACAATCCCCGCCGCTTCCATCTGTTCGACCAGCCGCGCGGCGCGGTTGTAGCCGATGCGCAGGTGGCGCTGCACCAGCGAAATCGAAGCGCGGCTGGTCGAACAGATGGAAGCGGCGGGGATTGTTTCTGCGATGCAGAGCAACGGTAATCGGGAAGTGAT
>SCPW01000448.1 GCA_004298605.1 Gallionella sp. | reverse complement strand
CACATCATTTGCCTGGATAAGCACAGCACTGGCGATGGCATCGTTTCGGCATTGCAAGTACTGCATGCATTGCGCGTGGCGAAACAGACGCTTGCCCAAGCCGCGCAAGACCTCGTGATGTACCCGCAGGTGTTGATCAACGTGCGCGTTGCGGATGCCAAGGGCTGTATTGCCAACAGCCAGGTCAGCGCGGCGGTGGTGGAAGCGGAACAGGCATTGGATGGCAAGGGGCGGGTGTTGTTGCGGCCTTCTGGCACCGAGCCGTTGTTGCGGGTGATGGTGGAGGGGGAGGATGGGGAGTTGGTTAGGGGGTGTGCGGAGAGGATTGCGGGGGTGGTGAGGGGCGTGGCTTGAGATCGCGCGTTTTTTTGCGCAGCCCCTGCTGTAACGTTAAGGCGTTGTTCGCCAAGAAATATCGATTTTTCTATGGCTTGACACACAGTCTCGCAGGTAAAGATTGATGAGGCTCTGATACGGGACACCCTTCTCGTCGGCCATTTGTTTGAAATAGCCAATAACATCTTCGCTCAACCGCATCGTGACGGATTTTTTGAGCTTGGCCGCATAAGGATTTTTGCGGGATTTCATTTTTGATAGATCGTATTCAGTTTTCATGGTCCGATTCCCCGATAATAGCTACTCTCGTTTTTTGTGGCTTTTCTTGCCGAGATGATCCGAATAATGTTGCCTCGGTCGCGTTCGCAATGACAGACAATCAGCAGGCGGGCTTCATCACTGAAACCGAGCATCAGAAATCTGTCTTCTGACGCAGAATTATCTTCATCAAAGAACTGCACGGCGAACTCGTCGTAGAAAACTGATTGCGCCTCCTCAAACGAAATGCCGTGCTTCTTCTTGTTTGCGATCGCCTTGGCTGTATCACTCGAATTTAATCATGAATACATTGTATGTACGCAAAATAAATTGTCAAGAAACCCAACGTTTGAATTCACCGGCGCTGCGCGGCTTCATCGCGCAGCGCCGGTGGAATGATGGGTTAGCCGACTCACGGTCTCATGTGGCTGCGAACCACTTCAAGAAGACGGGGCTGTTTCCTTTTTAACGCTTCGATCATGCAACGTCCGTCATATGTCCATGCGTAGCCGACGGTCGGCGAATGCGTAATGCGCAATGCACCGAGGGAAACCAACTGGCGGATTGCCAAGATGTGGTCGAGGCCTGTCAGTAATTCCCCCATTGTTTTTGCCGGCAGTTTCATGTCAATGAAATTGGCTTGATCATATTGCGCCACTATGTCGATTGTCGCCGTGTCGAGCGAGTCGGCCATTTCTTCCGCACGCTCAAGGGTGTGCTGTTGGCAACTTACAATCGCGGCCGTCAGGGCGTCAGATAGTTGATCAAATCTCTTCTCACCAACGGTTGTGTGCTCAGACATGCAGTATTCGATTGGCCATCTGTGCTGAAGAATATCGAATGGAAGGTAGCTAGCCTTGCCATACTTCTTGTTGATGACCAAAATTGTTCGCTCCCACCCTACCGATCGCGCTGCATATCCAAGCTCTATCAGAACGTTGGGGTTCGGGCTCAGCTTGCCTGTTTCGGACTTGGCCGTGAAGGTCAAATCTGCGACAAATATTGCGCAACCACGAATGCGCTTAAAGATCGTTTCAACGATATTCGGGGTACCAGCGACTCCACCTGTATCACTTTCTGGTCGCGGTGATGACTCCACGGAGGCGGATGCTTCGGCAGTTGCCGTGGCGCGATTCAAGGCATTCCAAATGAACGTCTTATTTTGGTCAGAGGGCGTATCCATCTGCCATGCAAAGAATACTGTGTTCGCCATAGTTGGTTCTCTACTGCTCCTCGGATTGCACGGCTAACGTGTAGTGTGCGGCAGAGTCGCCGCATATGCTGGGGCAGGTTGCAGTATAAGTTGGTGCATAGTTTTTACCCCGCTGATTTCAAAGATGACGGGCATCCTAGCATGGCGGTTGCTGGCATGAAAGGCGGTGTAAGTTTGAAGTTGCCGGGGGCAGCCCGGCGGCTGGTTACTTTTCTTGTCTTGCCAAGAAAAGTAACCAAAAGAAGGCGCCCCCGGTTTGCCGCCGCTGCGCGGTTCCCTGCGTTGCTCGGCTGGTCAGGCGGCTGCGGAACTCGCGCTGCGCGCTCAGACAGTCCTCGCCGACACCCCCTGACCAGCCTGCGCTACTCGGCGGCGCACAGGGGATAACAATACAAAGCGGTCAATGGTTGGCGGGCGGTCGCCCGCCAACCATTGAAAGGAAATCTTTATTGTTTTTTGTTTGGGCGTGGGCATAGTGCCCACGCGACAATTCAATATTTGATGGGCAACAGCCCAGCGGGTATTGACCGTTTTTGCTTTTCTGCCCCTGAGCGCCGCCTCGATAGTTCGCAAACGAGCGGAGGTTTAGGCGAGGACTGTTTGAGCGCGCAGCGCGAGTTCCGCAGCCCCGCTCGTTTGCGAACTATCGAGGGAACCCCGCAGGGGCGGCAAACCGGGGTCGCCTTTTCTTTGGTTTCTTTCTTTTGGCGACGCAAAAGAAAGAAACTTGCTGCCGGGCAACCCCGGCGGTTTTGCTTTTGATTTTGGTTTTTTGTATTTGATGTTGGGTTATGTCCGTCGGTGGTGAGCTTGTCGAACCATGAAGCTGCTAACTCAATCTACATGCTGGCGTGGGGAGTTGCAGGCATCCCTTCAACTTCCCCAGTTGCCAATTCTTTATCGCCCACCCCAATACTTCCTCAACGCTTCCTTGCCGCAATTCGGCAGGCGGTTGCTGCCGCAGAAATTCCAGCACGGCAAACAGAGTCGCAATCACATCGTCTGCTGTAACGGCAGGTGCAAGCGTCTGCTTGCTGAGTTTTTCGCCCTGCGCATTCACCGCGATGGGCAGGTGCATATAGGCTGGGGTGGCATACCCCAGCAATCGTTGCAAATATATCTGGCGCGGTGTGGAATGCAGCAGGTCGGCGCCGCGTACCACATGGGTGATGTTTTGAAATGCGTCGTCCATTACCACTGCAAGTTGGTAGGCAAACAGGCCGTCAGCGCGCTTGACGACGAAATCGCCGATCTCGCTTTCGAGATGCTGGTTGATGTGGCCTTGCAGAGCGTCGTTAAATTCTGTTGGCTGGTTGTTCGTGCGCACTCGCCATGCCCGCGCATCTCGATCAGCCGGAAGGCCATTGCGGCATGTGCCCGGATAGACCGGGCCTTCGATACCGTGCAACGCCGAATCGGCGATTTCCTTGCGCGTGCAGGCGCAGGGGTAGGCTGCGCCGATGGCCTGCAATTGCTGCAATGTCGCTTCATAAGCGGCGGTGCGTCGGCTTTGGCAAAGGATTGCTTCGTCCCAATGCAGGCCGAACGCTTCCAGCGTGCGCAGGATGTTGTCCGCAGCACCCGGCACACAGCGCGGCGTGTCCAGGTCTTCGATGCGCACCAGCCATTGGCCGTGATGATGTCTGGCATCCAGATAGCTGCCGACGGCGGCAACCAGCGAGCCGAAATGCAGCGGGCCGGTGGGGGAGGGGGCGAAACGCCCGCGGTAGGTGGATGGGGGCGGCATTGGTTTTTGTAGTTTTTGTAGGGCGGGTTAGCGCAGCGTAACCCGCCGGATGGGTTCTACATACGGCGCAATGCCCGTCGCCCTTCGACAGGCTCAGGACAGGGTTATTGCGCCCTACCTTGCTATTTATGTATCGGAGCAAGGGCGTGATAAATCACGCCCCTACGAGATAGGCAAAGGGAATCAGGCGGGGACTGCTTCTTCCGCAAACTGCAATTGCACCTTGCCGTCAGCGTCGATATCCACGGTCACTTTGCCGCCGTTAGCCAAGCGGCCAAACAGCAGTTCGTCGGCCAGCGCGCTGCGGATCGTGTCCTGGATCAGGCGCGCCATCGGGCGCGCGCCCATCTTCGGGTCGAAGCCGTGTTCGGCCAGATAGTCCTTGAGCGCGTCGGTAAAGACGGCTTCCACCTTTTTCTCGTGCAACTGTTCTTCGAGTTGTATCAGGAATTTGTCCACCACGCGCAGGATGACTTCGTGATCCAGCGGCGCGAAGGAAATAATCGCATCCAAGCGATTGCGGAATTCCGGTGTGAAGGTGCGCTTGATGTCGGCCATTTCGTCGCCCGCTGCCGCAGTCTTGGTGAAGCCGATCTGAGTTTTGTTCAAGGCTTCCGCGCCCGCGTTGGTGGTCATGATGACCACCACGTTGCGGAAATCGGATTTGCGCCCGTTGTTGTCGGTCAAGGTGCCGTGATCCATCACTTGCAGCAGGATGTTGAAAATATCCGGGTGCGCTTTTTCGATTTCGTCCAGCAGCAGCACGGCGTGCGGCTGCTTGCTGATCGCTTCGGTGAGCAAGCCGCCCTGCTCGAAGCCGACATAGCCGGGCGGTGCGCCGATCAGGCGCGACACGGCGTGGCGCTCCATGTATTCGGACATGTCGAAGCGGTGCAGCGGCATGCCCATCGCATAAGCCAACTGGCGCGCAACTTCAGTTTTGCCCACCCCGGTCGGGCCGGAGAACAGGAAGCTGCCGATCGGTTTTTGCGGGTTGCCCAAGCCGCTGCGCGACATTTTGATCGCGGTGGCGAGCGCATCAATGGCTTTGTTCTGGCCGAACACCACCGCTTTCAAATCGCGGTCCAGCGTCTTCAGCGCATTGCGGTCATCGGAAGAAACCGTGCGCGGCGGGATGCGCGCGATCTTGGAAATGATCTCTTCGATTTCGTGCTTGCCGATCACTTTTTTCTGCTTGGATTTCGGCAGGATGCGTTGCGCCGCACCGGCTTCGTCCAATATGTCGATGGCCTTGTCCGGCAAGTGGCGGTCGTTGATGAAACGCGCGGAAAGCTCGGCGGCGCTGGTGATCGCGGCCGCGCTGAATTTGACGTTATGATGTTCTTCGAAGCGCGATTTCAGGCCGCGCAGAATCGCGATAGTTTGTTCGACGGAAGGCTCGGGCACGTCGATTTTCTGGAAGCGGCGCGACAAGGCGTGATCCTTTTCGAAGATGCCGCGATACTCCTGGTAAGTGGTCGCACCGATGCATTTCAGTTGTCCGTTCGACAGCGCGGGTTTGAGCAGGTTGGATGCATCCATCGTGCCGCCGGATGCCGCGCCCGCACCGATCATGGTATGGATTTCGTCGATGAACAGCACCGCGTTCGGCGCATCGCTCAACTCCTTCAAGACGGCTTTCAGGCGTTGCTCGAAATCGCCGCGATATTTGGTTCCCGCCAGCAATGCGCCCATGTCCAGCGAATAGACGCGGGCATTTCTGAGGATGTCGGGCACGTTATCTTCCACGATGCGGCGCGCAAGGCCTTCGGCGATCGCCGTCTTGCCGACCCCCGCTTCGCCCACCAGCAGCGGATTATTTTTGCGGCGGCGGCACAGTGTTTGAATCACGCGCTCCAGCTCCAGCTCGCGCCCGATGAGAGGATCGATCTTGCCGGACAAAGCTTGTGCATTGAGATCCAGTGTGTAGTTTTTCAGCGCGCCATCCTCGGCGGCCTGGTGCTCGGATTCGCCGTCACCGTGCGGTTGCGTGGCATTGCCAGCCTCGTTTTTGGTGATGCCATGCATGATGCAATTCACCACGTCGAGACGATTGACACCACGTTCGGTGAGGAAATGCACAGCGTGGGAATCCTTTTCGCCGAATAGCGCGGCGAGAATATTTGCGCCGGATACTTCCTTTTTGTTGGTGGACTGCACGTGCAGTATCGCGCGCTGGATGACGCGCTGAAAACCGACGGTGGGTTGAGTATCCACATCCCCGTCGCCGGCGACGATGGGCGTATGTTTGTCGACAAACGTTGCGACGGCCTGGCGCAACTCGTCAATGTTGATGCCGCAGGAGCGCAATATTTGCGCGGCGGAAGCGTTATCCAGCATGGCGAGCAGCAGGTGTTCAACAGTGATGAGCTCGTGGCGCTTCTGGCGGGCTTCAACGAACGCCAGGTGCAAACTGACTTCCAATTCTTGCGCGATCATTTTATGTCTCCTCCATGCCGCATCGTAGCGGATGCCCGTATTGTTTTGCAAACTCCGATACCTGGGCGACCTTGGTTTCGGCGATGTCCAGCGAGTACACGCCGCATACCGCCGAGCCTTCATTATGCACTTTGAGCATGATCTGTAGCGCGCGTTCACGGTTCATCGCAAAAAAGCGCTGCAACACCTCGATTACAAATTCCATCGTCGTGTAATCGTCATTGAACAAAATCACCTTGTACATGCGCGGTGGTTTTGTTTTTGCGCGTTCCGGCGCGAGTACCGAGCCATTATGTTGTCTGGTTGCCATAGTCGTTGTGCGTATTTTGACACTTCCCCCGGCGGATATGCTTGACGATTAGCGGCGTTTTTTCAAGCCTAATTGAAAATATTTTATAAATATTCTTGACGGCATCTGCCAAACAAGAGTAAAAAGCGCACTGGTGTTTGATTCAAAGTATCTGCAGTACTGGTCTTGCCGTGTGCGATCTTAGATTCAAACAGTCTCGCGGGGGGTTTCCCCGTTTTTTAAGTAAGGAAGCAATCACATGGCAACTGGCACAGTTAAATGGTTCAACGATGCAAAGGGTTTTGGTTTTATCACTCCCGATGATGGCAGCGAAGATCTGTTCGCACACTTTTCCGCAATCAACATGAGCGGCTTCAAGTCCCTCAAAGAAGGCCAGAAGGTCAGCTTTGAAGTGGTACAAGGCCCTAAAGGCAAGCAAGCTTCCAACATCCAGGCGCCTTAATCGGTTCTTGAGTTGGTAAAAAAAGCCCGGCACGCAAGTGCCGGGCTTTTTTGTTTGTGGCTCGAAATTATTTCGTAGGGGCGCGATTCATCGCGCCCTGATCTATTCATGTATCCAGAAAAAGGGCGCCAGCCCTCTATCCAACTTTCCCCCAAAGTGGGAAAGGACGATCGTTCCCTCTCCCTCTGGGAGAGGGTTTGGGTGAGGGTCGAACCGCGCCCCTACAACAAAAATCGGAATTACATGTGGTTGACTATGGCTTCGCCGAATGCCGAGCAGGATACTTGTTCTGCGCCTTCCATCAGGCGGGCAAAGTCATAGGTCACCGTCTTTGCGCCGATCGCGCCGTCGATACCCTTGATGACCAGATCGGCGGCTTCCAGCCAGCCCATGTGGCGCAACATCATTTCCGCCGAGAGGATCAGCGAGCCGGGGTTGACGTAATCTTTGCCGGCATACTTGGGTGCCGTGCCGTGCGTCGCTTCAAACATCCCCACCGAGTCGGACAGATTGGCGCCCGGTGCGATGCCGATGCCGCCCACTTCCGCCGCCAGCGCGTCGGAGATGTAATCGCCGTTCAGGTTCATCGTGGCGATCACGTCGTACTCTGACGGGCGCAGCAAAATCTGTTGCAGGAAGGCGTCGGCGATCACGTCCTTGATGACGATGCCGTCAGGCAGTTTTAACCACGGGCCGCCGTCGATTTCCACGCCGCCGAATTCGCGCTTGGCGAGCTCGTAGCCCCACTTCTTGAAGCCGCCCTCGGTGAACTTCATGATGTTGCCTTTGTGTACCAGCGTCACCGATTTTCGCTTGTTGTCGATGGCATACTGGATCGCCTTGCGGATCAGGCGCTCCGAGCCTTCCACCGAAACCGGTTTGATGCCGATCGCGGAAGTTTCCGGGAAACGGATTTTCTTCACGCCCAGTTCTTTTTGCAGGAACTCGATCAGCTTCTTTGCTTCGGGTGAGCCCGCTTCCCATTCCACGCCGGCGTAAATGTCTTCGGTGTTTTCGCGGAAGATCACCATATCCACTTTGTGCGGTTCTTTCACCGGGCTGGGGACACCGGCAAACCAGCGCACCGGGCGCAGGCAGATGTACAGATCGAGCATCTGGCGCAACGCCACGTTCAGCGAGCGGATGCCGCCGGAAGTCGGGGTGGTCAGCGGGCCTTTGATGGAGACGACATATTCGCGCACCGCCTGCACTGTTTCATCCGGCATCCAGGTATCGTCGCCGTACACCTTGACGGCCTTTTCACCGGCATACACTTCCATCCAGGCGATTTGCCGTTTGCCGCCGTAAGCCTTGGCAACCGCGGCATCCACCACGCGGCGCATCGGCGGCGTGATGTCGGCGCCGGTGCCATCGCCTTCGATAAACGGGATGATCGGCTGGTCTGGCACGTTCAGCGTGTAGTCTTGGTTGACGGTGATCTTGCTGCCGTTGGCGGGGATTTTAATGTGCTGGTACATGGCTCAACTCTCCGGGGTAGATAGAAATGGTTTGCGGTAATATCGCCGCTTAAAATTATGGGGTATTCAAAGTGGGAAGCATTCTGCTGTTCAACAAGCCATTTGGCGTGATCTGCCAGTTCAGCCGCGATGGCGTACACCCGACGCTGGCCGATTATATCGCGCTTCCCGACTTTTATCCCGCCGGGCGGCTGGACACGGACAGCGAAGGTCTGCTGGTGTTGACCGATGACGGCAAATTGCAGCACCGTATCACCGACCCGAAACACAAGCTGCCCAAGACCTATTGGGTGCAGGTGGAAGGTGTGCCGGATCAAGACGCGCTGGAGCAATTGCGGTGTGGTGTAAAGCTGCCGGACTTCACTACCCAGACCGCCGAGGCTTGCCTGATGGATGAACCGGCCAAACTCTGGCCGCGCAACCCGCCGATACGCGAGCGCAAACATATCCCCACCAGTTGGCTGGAGCTGACCATCCGCGAAGGCAAAAATCGCCAGGTGCGGCGCATGACCGCCGCGGTAGGCTTCCCCACGCTACGCCTGATCCGCTACCGTATCGGCGCATGGGCGCTGGATGGGTTGGAGCCGGGGCATTTTGTAGGGGCGCGATTCGACCCTCACCCAAACCCTCTCCCAAAGGGAGAGGGAACAATCGCCCTTTCCCCCTCTGGGGGAAAGTTGGATAGAGGGCTGGCGCCCTGATCTGTCCATATACCTGAAAAAAGGGCGCGATGAATCGTGCCCCTACGATATTTCAAGCTACTTGCCCCGGCGCACTGCCGGTCTGGGTGAAAACAAGGCTGGTTGCGGCATGGCTTGATGGCGTGCCGCTTCGGACAAATGCTGTAGGTCGGGAGCCTTTTTTTGTGGCGGGCGCGGTTTTC
This sequence comes from Gallionella sp., assembly GCA_004298605.1. GTDB lineage: Bacteria > Pseudomonadota > Gammaproteobacteria > Burkholderiales > Gallionellaceae > Gallionella. Next base: position 2,905 of record SCPW01000448.1, on the reverse strand, counting down.
CTGTCGGCTGGCCATTGCGTGGTTGCAGCTCACGTTGTTGCGGGCTGCGCGGTTTTTGGCCTTGCCCCTCGCGTGGCGGCTGGTTGCGGCTGCCTGATCCCGCCGCGCGCGGCGCGCTGCCGCGTTTTTGCCCGTGCGGCGGGCGGGGCGGACGCGGCGCTTCGGCGGGGAGATGGGCGGGCGGCACGAAGCTGTCTATCGCCACTTTCGGAATCTGGTGTTTGATCAGCCGTTCGATGTTTTTCAAATGGTCGAATTCTTCGCTGTCCACCAGCGAAATCGCCGCGCCGCTGCTGCCCGCGCGCCCGGTTCGGCCGATGCGGTGCACATAATCTTCCGGCACGTTCGGCAACTCGAAATTCACCACATGCGGCAGCATGTCGATGTCCAGCCCGCGCGCGGCGATGTCGGTGGCGACCAGTACCGGCAGCGAGCCGTCCTTGAATTGCGACAAGGCCTTCGTGCGCGCCGACTGGCTCTTGTTGCCGTGTATCGCGGCGGCGGGGATGCCGTCGCCGTTCAGTTTTTCCGCCAGCCGGTTCGCGCCGTGTTTGGTGCGGGTGAACACCAGCACTTGCTTCCAGTTGTGGTGTTTTATCAGGTGCGAGAGCAGATGGCTCTTGAGGCGTTGCGGCACTAGATGGACGCTTTGTTCGACCAGCTCCGACGTGGTGTTGCGGCGCGCCACTTCGACCAGGCCGGGGTTGTTCAGCAGGCCGTCGGAGAGGGTTTTGATCTCGTCGGAGAAGGTCGCCGAAAACAGCAGGTTCTGGCGCTGTTTGGGCAGCAGCGCGAGGATTTTTTTGATGTCGCGGATGAAGCCCATGTCCAGCATCCGGTCGGCCTCGTCCAGCACCAGAATTTCGACGCCGGACAGATCCAGTGTTTTTTGCCCGACGTGGTCGAGCAGCCGTCCGGGCGTGGCCACGAGGATATCCACTTGCCCGCGCAGTGACTTCATCTGCGGGTTGATGTTTACGCCGCCGAACATCACCATGGATTTCAGCGGCAAATATTTGCCGTAGGTCTGCACCGATTCTTCCACCTGCGCGGCAAGCTCGCGCGTCGGGGTGAGGATCAGGCAGCGTGGGCGACCGGGGCGCGGGTTGGCGGCCGGTTTTTCGGTGAGGCGATGCAAAATCGGTAGCGTGAAGCCGGCGGTCTTGCCGGTGCCGGTCTGTGCGCCGGCCAGCAAATCGCCGCCGGCCAAGACCAGCGGAATCGCCTGTGCCTGCACCGGGGTGGGTGTAGTGTAGCCCGCATCGGCAATCGCGCGCATTAAGGGTTGTGCCAGATTCAAACTGGCGAAAGTAATATTATTTGACAAAACTATGCTCCTGCGACGGCCTGCCGCTTGATTTGAGCGGCACCAATCGAGGCAGACGAACTAAATGATCGGAGAGATCGGGGTGAGTAAAAGAACCGCTGCGCTGATTGGTAGGGTGCAGGGTGGTGCGCATTATAACGGAAGGCGGCGAAAATTATGCGGCTGTGTTTTTTTGCGCTTGCGGTTTGAAACCGCCCGGCAATAACGAAAAAATCCAAATCATGTTTTCCGCTTCCGAAGCCTGAAGTTTAACAGCACCAGCGTGACCAGCAGCAGCATTGCCACCGCGTTATGCAAGACTGCGCCCACAAGCGGCAACCCGAGCAGCACATTGGAAACACCGAGCGCGAACTGGAGGGCAAGCAGCGCCAATATGGTCTTGCCGATGTTGCGCAGGCCTTTCGCCGCCATGATTTTGAAGGACAGCCAGCACAAGTAAAGAATGGTAAGCAGCGCGCCGGCCCGATGTGCCCAGTGAATTGCCGTCAGCCTTTCCGCGGAAAGCGGCAACCCGGAATTATCCAGGCTGTACGAAAAATCCATCGGCGGCAGCAGCGAGCCTTTGCACAGGGGAAACTCGGTGCAGGCAAGCGCGGCGAAATTGGAGCTCACCCAGCCGCCCAGCATGATCTGGGCCAGCACCAGCGCGAGGCCGAGCCGCGAAAAGCCGCGCCAGCCCCGCGCTTCGCCGGAAACTGTTGCGCCAGCCGGGGACATTTGGCGTAATGCGATCCATACCAGCAGCATCAGCAAGGCAATTCCGCCTGCAAGATGCACCTCGACGATGACCGGTCGCGGCAGATGGGAAAAAGCCCAGATGCCGAATATCCCCAGAAATGCCATCAAACCCAACAACAAAGATGGCAGCAAAGGCGATTGCCGCAACTCTTTGCGCTTCTGCCACGAAACCCCGCAGACCGCGACAGCCAGGATTCCCAGCAGCAACCCCGCCAGGTTCTGCAATTTCCACTGCCACGAGGTATGCGTGCGGGGGGCATTGGCCTGGGGCGGCTGCCTTTGCTTCAGCGCGTTTTCTTCATAGCAGGCAGGCCAGTTGGCACAGCCGAGACCGGCATCGGAAAGCCGCGCAGATGCGCTGAATACCACCGCGCAAAAAGCGAGCACACAGGTCGTCAGAACAAGTTTCAAATACATGCGATGCACACCCGGATTGAAAGGCGCGGATTGTATCACCTGGCTAACGGTTATTTGCCCTGTATGGCCTACCCCGAATGCCGCTGCGGGCGGGGAGCCGGGCAAATGCCGCAATGCAAAACGGGAGCCGGAGCTCCCGTTTTGATCCGAGCTGGCTAGCAGCCTGTTCCGATATTTATCGCGATCCGGCGGCTGTCGGAGGGGCGGCGTTGAAAGTGTCCACCAGATCGGACGGAACGCCATTCACCACGATGAGCGTATTTGCCATATCGGGCGCAACCCCACTCTTCGCGAGAATGTCTTTCTGCAAGTCGATAAATGCCTTGTTGGCCCGCGAGTATGCCTGCGCGGCTCCCTCGATCGCCCTGAAGCTGTCAGGGTTCGCGTTGCGGGGTGCTTCCATGGCGGATTTCAAATCGCGCC
>SCPW01000447.1 GCA_004298605.1 Gallionella sp. | reverse complement strand
GAACCTTACTTAGTCCCCCGGCATAGCCGGGGGTTTACCTCACTGAATTATTCAAAACCGGGCAGGGCGGCGCGATTTCTCGTTCCGCCCCGCCAATTAATCTCCGCATCCCCAATATCTGCTGCGCCAAAACAGGACGCTTATTTTACATCCCGCATGAGCATTTCCTGGCGATCAAACATCTGTTCCACCAACATCTGCATCATCTCCATGCGATCCTCCATCATCTGGTGCATACCCATCATCATCATGCCCATCATATCCATCCCATGACCGCCGCCCATCGCGCCCTTTTCGTGGCCGCCGCCCTTTTCCTGACCGCAACCCATTTCCTGGCCACAGCCTGCCCCCTGACAGCAGTCCTCCGCCCCCGCTCCCTGGCAACCTCCCATTGCGCCCTTTTCGTGGCCGCCACCCTTTTCATGACCACCGCTCATTCCATGGCCGCCACCCTTTTCATGACCACCGCTCATTCCATGGCCGCCACCCATTTCATGCGCACCGCCCATCATGCCCATTTTCATGCCCCGCATCATACCCATGACGTCGCGCAAAGCCTGCGTGTGCTCCCGCATAAGCTTTTGGCGCTCGGCAGGGTTTTTGGCTTCGCGCAGCTTGGCCATGAGCGCCTGCGCCTGTTCCATGCGCTCCTGCGCCCTGCCCATCTGCGCATCGCCGTCGCACTTTTCGCCACTCATGGATTTATCGGATGCGGCAGGCTGCCTGGACGGTACATTTTTTCCCGGAGCGGGCTTGGCCGCAGGCGCGCTGCTCTGTCCGGGATGATGCGCATCATCGGCATAAACCACCGGCGCACCCATGCACAACACCGCAACCATGCCACCAATTAATAATTTTTTCATGTTTGATTCCTTTCAGATTGAAAAATACCCATGCACTTCAGGTGTCTTGTTGAGGCCTGGCTAAGAGACAAACCATTAATCAACTTTGTTCCCTGACAATCTACACCAATTGGGCCAGAAGGCCGGTGTACATTTCAGATGTAGATACCAATACCTTTGGATTCTGGCTGCCTTGATTATAGCTAATCCGCCGGTTATTCCTGGAAATGGCGGCGCCTTGAAATAAGAGCGCCCGGAAATCACCGCGCGTACGCTTCCGTCGCATAGCGGCGCATCATGCGGTGGCTGTTGAAATACGAGGCGTTCTTGCTGATCGCCCCCTTCATCACCTTGAGCCAACCGCCGGGATTCTCGCCGTGGCTGTAATACAGCGGCAGCACCACTTGTTCGAGCTTGTCGTAAAGCACCTGCGCCTTGCCGTCAGCCATTCCCGCCGCATCGCCGATCGCCCAGCCGGTCACGCCCTCGATGCAGCCTTCGATCCACCAGCCATCCAGCACCGAAAGGTTGGGCACGCCGTTAAACGCGGCTTTCATGCCGCTGGTGCCCGAAGCTTCGAGCGGCGGCAACGGCGTGTTGAGCCACACGTCTGCCCCTGCGGTCAGCGTCTGGGCGAGCGCCAGATCATAATCGGGCAGATAGGCCACCGGTATCGCGCCGGCGAGGGCGCGTGCATGCGCGCCCAGTTGCTCGATCAGGTGCTTGCCACCTTCATCGTGCGGATGCGCCTTGCCGGCGAGCACGATCTGGAACGGGTGGTTGTGCGCGATGGCCTTCAACCGTTCGAGGTCAGAGAACAAAAGATCCGGACGCTTGTATGCCGTCATGCGCCGCGCAAAGCCAAAAATCGGGACATCGGGTTGCAGCGACACGCCGGTCAGCGCCTGCACTTTCTCGATGAGGTGTTGTTTCGCCTGAACATGCGCTTCCCAAATCGCGGCTTCCGGAATGCAGCAGTCGGCGCGCACCAGCAACTGCGGCTCGTGGCACCAGCCCGGCAGGTAATGGTCATAAAGCTGGCGGAAACTTTCGGCGGCCCAGGTATATGGATGCACGCCGTTGGTGATCGCATGCACTTTGTAACCAGGGAACATCGCGTTGGATACTTCGGCGTGTTTCTTGGCGACGCCGTTCACATATTCGCTCAGGTTCAGCGCCAGCCGCGTCATGTTGAGGCTGTCCTCGCCGGCCAGGCGCTTGATGATTTCGATGTCAAAGCCGTTGTTCAGGACGCGCTGCACCATGTCGTAGGGAAAGCGGTCATGCCCGGCCTCGACCGGGGTGTGGGTGGTAAAGCTGCACAGGCTGCGCACGTATGGAAGATCGTAGAGCGATTCACCCGGACGGACAAACTCGGGCATGCGCGCGTGGCGACGCAGTAATTCCAGCCCGAGCAACGCGGAATGCCCCTCGTTCATGTGGTAGTGCCGGATGGTGAAGCCGAGCGCCTGCAGCAGGCGCACGCCGCCCAGCCCGAGCACGATTTCCTGCTTGAGCCGGTAGACGTTATCGCTGCCGTAAAGATAGTGGGTGATCGCGCGGTCGTCGCCGCTGTTCTCGCTCAAGTCGGTGTCGAGCAGCAACACCGGCTGGCGTCCCCCCATATGGCCTTCGAGCACATACAGCCAGGCGCCGATCCAGACCGTGCGGCCATCGATCTGCACGGCAATCTTGGCGTCGAGGGGCTGCGCCCAGCGCCCGGGTTCCCAAGTCGCCGCATGTTCAAACTGCCGCCCCTGCGCGTCAATTTCCTGGCGGAAATAGCCGGCGTGGCTTATCAGGCTGACGGCCACCATCGGCAGTTCGAGATCTGTTGCCGAACGCACGGTATCGCCGGCGAGCACGCCCAACCCGCCGGCGTAGGTCGGGATTTCATTGCGCAGCGCGATCTCCATCGAGAAGTACGCAACGCGCGGTTCGTGAATAAATTCATCCAGCATGATCACCATCCTCCCATACCTAAATTTTTGCAGGCCAACCCCTACAAACCTCCCTTCCCCACGACAATAGTGGGGGTGAGAGGGCTGTTTAGGGTGTTACCGTGTACCGGGCAGCTTGCCCGTTGGTTACCCAAACCTGTTTTCTCATCACGCTCTCCATTCGTTGCTCTCCCGGACATTATCCGACGGCACCGCGACTGATGCCCGTTTTATAGCCAAAACTTGTTACGGCCCGCGCAGCCCCATTTCTTTCATCAGCGCATAAATCGCCAGCATTTCCAGCGGTGTCAGCTTACAAAAACCTGATGCCCACAATCGGCGCAGCGATGGGCGCATAACTTCAGATACAGTGCCGCTACCCCAAAGCCTTCTTTAACAATGCCAACGTGTTGTCTTCATGCATCACTACTTGATCGTAAATAGGCGATTTTTCTACCGTGGGCAATTGCCCATGGTTGCAGCGCATGCCCCAGCGGCGTTGCAGGACATTCCTGCAATAGGCGTAGTAGCAGGCATCAGGCGTCCCGGTCACGGCCATGCTCAATATCTGGCAACTGCACCTATTCCCGTGCGGGCTTTCCATAGCGTTCCATATATCCGTGGGTAGCTGCCTTTTTCAAGATAAATTGTTTTTGCCGCCCTTGCTGAACAAAGTGGCTTCCTTTACCAGCGCGTAAATGGCCGGTATGACTGCCAGCGTCAGTATCGTCGAGGAAATCATGCCGCCTACCATCGGTGCGGCAATGCGGCGCATGACCTCGGAGCCGGTGCCGGTTCCCCACATGATCGGCAGCAGGCCGGCCATGATCGCGACCACCGTCATCATCTTCGGCCTCACCCGCTCGACCGCGCCTTCCATGACCGCCGCGTAGAGATCGCCGGCAGTCGGATATTGCCCATCGGCCTCGCGTTGCGCCTTGATCCGTTCCCATGCATGTTCCAGATAGATCAGCATCACCACGCCGGTTTCCGCCGCCACCCCGGCCAGCGCGATGAAACCCACCACCACGGCGACCGACAGGTTGTAGCCGAGCAGCCACAGCAGCCACACGCCGCCGACCAGCGCGAACGGCACGGAGAGCATCACGATCAGGGCTTCCGTGACGCGCCTGAAGTTGAGGTAGAGCAGCAGGAAAATAATCAGCAAGGTGATCGGCACCACGATCTTCATCTTGGCTTCGGCGCGTTCCATGTATTCGAACTGCCCGCTCCATGTCGCGTAATAGCCGGGCGGAAATTTCACTTGCTCCGCCACCGCACGGCGCGCATCGGCCACATAGGAACCGATGTCGCGGTCGCGGATGTCCACGAAAATGTAGGCGGACAGCAGCGCGTTTTCGGTGCGTATCGCGGGTGCGCCCTTGACCACTTCCACTCTGGCGAGCTGCCCGAGCGGAATCATCGCGCCGTCCATGGTTGGTATCAGCACCTCGCGCGCGATCAGCTCGGGGCTGCCGCGCAATTCGCGCGGATAGCGGACGATCACGCCGAAGCGTTCGCGCCCCTCCACCGTGGTGGTCACCATCTCGCCGCCCAGCGCGGTGGAAATGACATCCTGCAACTCGCCGACCGCCATGCCATAGCGCGCCAGCGCTTCCCGGTCGGGCACGATATCGAGATAAAAACCGCCGGTAATGCGCTCGGCAAACGCGCTGGTCGTACCCGGCACCTGCTTGACCGCCGCTTCGATTTCCTTGGCCACGCGCTCTATCCCGTCCAGGTCTTTGCCGTACACCTTGATGCCGATCGGCGTGCGGATACCGGTAGCGAGCATGTCGAGGCGCGCCTTGATCGGCATGGTCCACGAATTGGCCATACCCGGAAATTGCAGCGCCTTGTCCATTTCCGCGATCAGCTTGTCGATGTTCATCCCGGCGCGCCACTCGGCCTCGGGCTTGAGGTTGATCACGGTCTCGAACATCTCCGGTGGAGCCGGATCGGTGGCGGTCTGCGCGCGCCCCGCCTTGCCGTACACCGACGCGACTTCGGGGAAACTCTTGATGATCTTGTCCTGCGTCTGCAACAGCTCGGCAGCCTTGGTGATCGACATCGCGGGCAGCGAGGCCGGCATATAGAGCAGCGTGCCCTCGTTGAGGGTCGGCATGAATTCGCTGCCCAGCTTGGTCGCCGGATAGATCGAAACACCCAGCACCACCAGCGCGGCGACGACCGTCGTTTTCTTCCAGCGCATCACCGCCGCGATAACCGGGCGATAAACCCAGATCAGAAAGCGGTTCAGCGGATTTTTCGCCTCCGGCATAATTTTGCCGCGAATGAACAGCATCATCAGCACCGGAACCAGCGTGACCGACAGCAACGCCGCACCCGCCATCGAGAAAGTCTTGGTAAAGGCGAGCGGCGCGAACAGCCGCCCTTCCTGCGCCTCCAGCGTGAACACCGGCAGGAACGACACGGTGATAATCAGCAGCGAGAAAAACAACGCCGGGCCAACTTCTTTGCAGGCGGCGAGGATGGCGTTGGCGCGCTGTGACATTGCACTGCCCCCACCCCCATCCCGACCTTCCCCCTGAAGGGGAAGGGGCGATCGCTCCCTCCCCTTCAAGGGGAGGGTTGGGGAGGGGATGGGGTTGCTTTCCAAGCGCTCCAAATGCTTGTGCGCATTCTCGATCATCACGATCGCCGCATCCACCATCGCGCCGATTGCAATCGCAATTCCGCCCAGGCTCATGATGTTGGAATTCATGCCCAGCGCGCGCATCGCGATGATGGCGATCAGCACGCCGATGGGCAGCATCACGATCGCCACCAGCGCGCTGCGCGCGTGCATCAGGAACACCATACACACCAGCGCGACGATGATGCTTTCCTCCAGCAGCGTGCGCTTTAGGGTATCGATGGCGCGATGGATCAGGTCGGAACGGTCATACACCGCCTGGATGGTCACGCCTGCAGGTAGGCCAGATGACACCTCGGCAATTTTTGCTTTTACATTCTCGATCACCTCCAGCGCGTTCTGCCCATAGCGCGCCATCACGATGCCGGACACCACTTCACCTTCGCCGTTCAACTCAGTGAGGCCGCGCCGCTCGTCCGGGCCGAGCTCGACCCGCGCGATGTCGCGGATCAGCACCGGCGTGCCCATCTCCGCCTTGACCACCAGATTCTCGATGTCGCCCTTGCCGCGCAGATAGCCCCTGCCGCGCACCATGTACTCGGTCTCGGCCATTTCCACGACGCGCCCGCCGACATCGCGGTTGGACTCGCGGATCACCTGCGTGACCTTCATCAGCGGGATGCCATAGGCGCGCAGCTTCACCGGATCAACAATCACCTGATACTGCTGCACGAAGCCGCCGACCGAAGCCACTTCCGATACCCCGTGCGCCTTGGTGAGCTGGTAGCGCAGAAACCAGTCCTGGATGGTGCGCAGTTCGGCCAGCGTCTTGTGTACGCCGATCACCGCGTACTGGTACACCCAGCCGACCCCGGTCGCATCCGGGCCGATCTGCGGCGTCACGCCCTTGGGCAATTTGCCGGAAGCAAAATTGAGGTATTCCAGCACCCGCGAGCGCGCCCAATACAGATCGGTGCCGTCCTCGAAAATCACATACACGAAGGACGCGCCGAACACCGAAAAGCCGCGCACCACCTTGGATTTCGGCACCGAAATCATGGAGGTAGTCAGCGGATAAGTGACCTGATCTTCCACCACTTGCGGCGCCTGTCCGGGATATTCGGTAAAAACGATCACCTGCACATCCGACAAATCCGGCAAGGCATCCAGCGGCGTTTTGACCAGTGCGTAAATGCCCGCCAGCGTGATGAACAATGTGGCGATAATCACCAGGAAGCGATTGCGCGCCGACCAAGCTATGATGGTGCTTAACATATTTTCTCCGTTCTTTTTTACCCCATCCCCACCCTAACCCTCCCCTTGAAGGGGAGGGGACAAACGTGGGAGACACTATCCGACTCACCCATCCCCACACCCGCGACACGTTACTGGCGAAGCCAGCCGATTGCGGGAGCGGGTGTGAGGCGGCCATTCCCGCCCCGGATGCTTCGCAACGCCGTGTCATGGCCGCCACCCTAACCCTCCCCTTGAAGGGGAGGGGACAAACGTGGGAGACACTATCCGACTCACCCATCCCCACCCTGACCCCTGAAGGGGAAGAGGTTTGGCTCCCTCCCCTTCAAGGGGAGGGTTGGGGTGGGGATGGGTCCAGCTTTTCAAGCTCCAGCCAAACAGCTTCAACAACCGATTCAATCTCATCCAACACCTGATTGTTCCAAAAACGCATGACCCGAAAACCCGCGTTGGACAGAGCTTGATCGCGAAGCGCATCCTCGACCGAATCATTGTGTTGCCCGCCATCAACCTCCACGACCAGCCTCGCTTCCAGGCAAACAAAATCCAGAATGAAATCGTTGAACGGATGCTGTCGCCTGAATTTGCACCCTTTGATCTGGCCGCCGCGTAGCCGCCTCCACAGCGCCTGCTCGGCATCGGTCATGTTGCGGCGCAGCGATCTCTGTAGCCGGTTTTCCAGGATAAAAGAGTTTGTTTGGCCTTTCATTTCTTACCTCGCGTTTTCAGTTTGGCGCTCTCACCCATCCCCACCCCAACCCTCCCCTTGAAGGGGAGGGAGCGAACGTGAAAGACATTGTCCGACCCCGCCCATCCCCACCCTAACCCACCCCCATCCCCGCCTTCCCCCTGAAGGGGAAGGAGTTTAGCTCCCTCCCCTTCAAGGGGAGGGTTGGGGTGGGGATGGGTAGAAAGAGCATCATCAATGGCCTTCGTGAGGTTTGCCCGGCTTGGCTTGCAGCTTGGTAATCACCCATTCGCCCGGCTTGCGCTCGACAATTTCAAAGCTGATCGCGCCGCCAATTTTTACGCCGCTCACCAGCGATGGATTGGCCAAGGCGAGATCCATGGTCATCCCCGGCCAGCCCAGCGCCTTGATCTGGCCGTGCGTGACTTTGACCGTACCATCCGCGTTGAGGGCATCCAGCGTGCCTTCGGTCTGATACCCCACCGCAGCCGGTTCAGGCTGCTCTGACGCACCCTGCCCCGCAAGTTCCGCTGCCGGTTGGGCGATGCCTTTCGCATCCTTTGTCTCACCGCCGTGCGCATGGCCGAGCCCGCCCAGCGCCGCTTTGAGATTACTCTCCGCGTCGATCAGGAAATTGGCCGCCACGACCACCTGTTCACCTTCGGCGACACCGCCCAACACTTCCACATAATTGTCGCTGCGTTTGCCCAAACTGACGGCACGCGGTTCGAAGCGTCCTTCGGCGAGCTGGACGAGCGCGATGTGGCGCGTGCCGCTATCGATAACGGCGGAAATCGGCACGGTCAGCACCTTGCCCTTGTCGGCAACCGTGATCTCCACTTGGGCAAACATGGCCGGCTTCAGCAGCCCTCCCGGATTGGCGATCTCCAGCCGTACCGGAATGGTGCGGGTTGCCGGATTCAGGGTCGGGTAAACGTAGGTAATGGCGCCCTCGAACAACTTGTCCGGGTAGGCATTGATCTTCACTTTTGCCTTGGCGCCCGTCTTTACCAGGGCGATATCCTGTTCGAACACATCGGCTATCACCCACACATGGGAAAGATCGGCGATTTGATACAACATTTCACCGGGCATGAAGCGCATCCCCTCCACGGCCTTTTTCTCCAGCACAATGCCATTCACCGGCGTATGAAAAGCATGAAAGGTCAGGCTGCGCCTGGCGGTCTCGGATTTGGCCAAATCTTTTACCTGCTGCTCGGAAATATCCCAGTTTTTGAGGCGTTGCAGGCTGGCATCGGCAAGCCTTTGCATGCTCTGTCTGGTATCGCTATCCGCATTTTTCAATGCCGCGACACCTTGCACGGCAATCGCGTATTCGCGCTGCGCCGATACCAGTTCCGGGCTGTACACATCGAACAGCGCCTGCCCCTTTTTGACCGGCTCTCCAGTCGTTTTCACATGCAGTTTTTCGATCCAGCCCTCAAATTTGGGCGCAATATTGTGAATATGCTGCTCATTGACTTCCACCCTGCCAACGGCGCGTAACGCCTTATCAAATACGCGCATCGTTGCCGGTTCGGTTTTCACCCCCAGCTTTTGCACCTTCTCGACGCTGATTTTTAACTGCCCTGAGCCTCCTGAGGCAGCGGAGGGCGAAGCGGCTTGATTGCCGCCGCCCAACCCTTCTTCTCCTTCGTACACTGCAACATAGTCCATACCCATCGCGTCTTTTTTGGGCGTCGGCGAGGTATCGGGCAAACCCATCGGGTTGCGGTAATAAAGAATTTTGCGGGCGTGCTCTTTTTCTGTCCTCTGCCCTCTGTCAACCCCTCCCGACCTCCCCTTGTCAGGTGAGGAGATGCCATCTGCCTTCTGGGCTCCCAGCCAATAGCCGCCCGCGCCGGCGCCCAGCAAAACCGCGCCTATGAATATTCCGGTAATCGGTTTCATAATTCTTCTCCCAACAATCGTTCGATCTCCGCCAAACGCATCTGCGCGTCGGTCTGGGCTTTCAGCACTTCCAGCCTGGCATTCAGAATTTGCCGCACCGCATCCAGCAGCGCCGCAAAATCCACCCTGCCGGTCTGATAGCCGGTTAACGCGGATTCAAAGGCGACATTCGCTTGCGGCAACAGGCTGCCGGAACTCAGCGACCCGGTGCGCTGCGCCGCGTCGAGGCCGGACAGGTTTTCGGCCAGCGCGGACAGGATGCGGTTGGCGGTCGCCTCCTTGCGCGCCCTGGCTGCCGCCAGCATGGCCTCGGACTCGCGCTCCTGCGAACGGCGCGTCTCTTGCTGCAACGGAATGTTGAGTTCGACCATCACGCCCCATTCGCGTACTGCGGATCCAAACTGTGTCGGGGAAATGCCCAGCGCGAAATCCGGATAACGGTTTTTGTAAGCGAGATCACGATTCTTTTCACCCGCGCGGATGCCCGCCTCGTCGGCAAACAAATCCGGGTTGTGTTCGCGGATACGGTTTTCCAGCGCCGCATAATTTTCCAGGCTGGCCGTTGCGGGGATGCCGCGTAATTGCTGCGGCGCGGCAAGCGGCATGTTCGCCGGGCGCGACAACAAGGCATTCAGCCGTGCCTCGGTTTGCCGTCTGGAATTATCCAGCGCGACCAGTCCGGTTTTCATGACCGTTTGTTCGACTTGCGCGCGCACCGCGTCTTGCTGCGCGGCAAGCCCGTTGGCATAACGGATCTGCGCCACTTTCTCCATCTGCACCACCAGATCGAGCAGATCGCGGGTGATTTTCTGGCTGCCCGCAACGTAGTGGTACTGCGCGTAAACAGACTTGATTTGCGCCGACAATTCCGCCCAGGTCGCGGCGGTTCGCCCCCGCGCCTGCTCCGCACCGGCCTCGGCCGCCCCCCGCTTCAAATCGCGCTTGCCGGCCCACGGCACGCTCTGCATCAAGGTGTAGCGCGTGCTGCCCACCTGCGATGGGAGCAGGCTGGCGCCCTTGTCCATATCGCGGTTGGTGATGTCCATCAGCTCGGCGCGGAATACCGGGTCGGGCAAGGCTGCCGAGGGCTGGACGCGTTGTACCGCCGCATCCGCCTCGTGGCGCATCGCCGCCAATTCCGGGTTGTGCTCGCGCGCGTAATCCAGCAGCCCGGCAAGATTGGAGCCCAGCAAACGTTCCTCGGCTCCATTGGCAGGCAACAGCCAAGCCGCGAGCAGTATGACCAAAACAAAGTTAAACCTGCCATGGCCCGATGTAAATTTCAGAAAAAACTTCATGGTCCGAATCCTCAATTGAGTTGCAGCAAGGCAGGCGCAATGCGGCTGCCGAACGATTCCAGACGAGGCTTTATGCTGAAAAATTCAGCGTGGATGCAATGAAAGCAAAGACACTCGTCCCGCGTCAGGCGCGGGCGAGCGGAGGTGTGTAAAGGGGAGCGACTGTCTGTGATTGAAACAACGTCATGTATGGCGTTACATGCTCTGACAACACCAGCAAAGCAATCTCGACCTGCCCTGCCGCAACCGCTAACTGGCATGCGGCAGAATGTTTGCAGCCCGTATCGGACTGTGTGTGGCTGCCCGCCGAATCATCATGTGTCGCGCAATGATCCATTGCGGCAGCCATATGATGTTGGGCGTCTGCGTGCGCCTGACCATGCTCCGCGGCGACGGCATGGCCGACCGCGCCGCCGCCCGGCATATACACCGCCATCGCCAGCGCGTTGCCACCGAACAGCGGCAACCAGATGGCTACAAGCACTGCAACAAATTTTCTGTGGAAGCGAAACATGGGTGTAGCTTGACAAAATCCGGCGGTCCGGTCAAGTCAAGGTGCATGCTACAAGGGTCAGCGCGCCATCAACCGCTTTGCAATCCCCGCCACATGCCTGCCCTGAAAACGCGCGATGCCGAGCTCGTTGGCCGAGGGCATACGCTTGCCGTCGCCACCGGCGATGGTGCCGGCGCCGTAGGGCGAACCGCCGGTAAGCTCATCGGTGCGCATCTGGTCGGCGCAGGAATAGGGCACGCCGACGATCACCATGCCGTGGTGGAGCAGTGTGGTGTGGAAAGACAGAATAGTGCTTTCCTGCCCGCCGTGCTGGGTGGCACAGGAAGTAAATACGCTACCGGCTTTACCGATCAGCGCGCCCTTCATCCACAGCCCGCCGGTCTGGTCAAGGAAGCTGCGCATCTGTGCGGTCATGTTGCCGAACCGGGTCGGCGTGCCGAAGATAATCGCGTCATAGTCGGCAAGCTCGTCGGTAGTGGCAACCGGGGCGGGCTGATCGAGCTTCACCCCGATCGCCCGCGCCCGGTCTTCGGGAATGGTTTCCGGCACGCGCTTGACCACGGCGCTCGCACCCTCGACTTCGCGCGCGCCTTCGGCCACGGCTTGCGCCATCGCTTCGATATGGCCGTACATACTGTAATAGAGAACAAGAACTTTGGTCATGGTTAACTCCTTTGGTTTATGGGGTTGGATAATCCGGGTTCATCACATTTTGCGAACCGGAAAATCGGGTTCCGCTCACTGCATCATCTGGCCCGGCGTGACGAAACACTCCACGAAGGACCCCATCTGCCCCGGCTTGCGCAGCATCTTGTTCACCGCATCCTGATGCCCCGTTTCTGCGGCGATCATGCCGCGGGCGTATTCTTCGAGCCGGACATCCTTATCCTTCACGAGATCGAACAGTTCGTAATAAGCCTTCAGCGCCTCGGCCTCGTGCGCCAGCGATTCGCGCATGATGTCGCCGATGTCGTGGGTATGTGATTCCAGCAACGGGCCGATGCCCAGCGACGGGTGTCCGCCCAGCCAGGTCACCAGCTCACCTGCCAGGCGCGCATGGGCAAGCCCTTCGTCGGCCTGCTTCTGCAACCAGTCGACGATGGGGATGCGGTTGTAGCCATACACCATCAGGGCGTAATGGGTGTAGCGCACCACGCCGGACAATTCCAGTTCCAGGATGCGGTTGAGGGTTTTGAGCACTGCGCTTTTGTCCATGATTATCTCCTTGGAAATCGCGATCGTTGGGGATGGGTATTTTTTTTTGCCGCTACAGATAGGTGCGCCATGGATCATTCCTTTCAATTTATAGCGCTATAAACACGAAAAAAAAACAGCGGAAAACGCGGGACGGAACAGCGTGGGCAACATCCACCTCCCCATCTATCCGGGAAGGCTATGCCCATGTTTCTACGCCTCTTGTTGTTATCCGTCAATAGTGAGCTTCCCTCTCGTGAGGGCTCAAAAATCGCGGGCATGC
>SCPW01000446.1 GCA_004298605.1 Gallionella sp. | reverse complement strand
GGTGGCGACGTTGTTAACGTGACGGAAGCCAATACAAAGGAATCGTTAGTTGAAATGATGACCGAGATATTGTGGCACCGCCGGGAAACCAGGCGGATAACCGAGAACACAAACATCGGTCTAAGGTTTCGACCCGGTGAGATTCCCGAGGGCCTGTCGGGGTCCCTAGCGCCTGGCATGGGAAAAGAGAAGCGTCGAGAACTTGAGAGGTCCCAAAGGTTCCTGGGGGAAAAGACAGGGTATGCGGATAATGAGCCACAGCAGGGGAAACCCGGAAACAGAAGTATGCCGAAACCTACCTCGAACCCTATTTCAGGTACGCCTTGCCAACCCTATAGAAGGCGGGCGAAAGGCTTTTGGGAAGTCAGACTGGCTCATAGTACTCGGAGACGGGAAAGCCGATCACAGGGGGAAGGGGCCAGCCGTGTTACGCAGCCTGCAAAGGAAACATAAGCCGGGCATGAAGGACTGGAACAACTTATGAAAACCACATTGCTGGGAATAGCGAACAAAGCGTCATTGGACCCGAGTTATCGGTTCCGTAATCTCTTTGGCATACTCACCATTGGGTTTTTGATGGAATGCTGGCGGTTTATCAATCCCAAGGCGGCGGCAGGTGTAGACCGGCTGACCGCGCGGGAATACGGGATGAATCTGCTGGAGAACCTGACGAATCTGGTGGAGACGGTCAAGGCGGAATCCTATCGGTCCAAATGGGTGCTCAGAAAATACATTCCCAAGCTCAACGGCAAACTGCGCCCCTTGGGAATACCGGCCATTGCAGATAAAGTCCTGCAAATGGCGGTGACGAAGATACTGGAAGCGATCTACGAAGCCGAGTTTCTCCCGTGCAGTTATGGCTATCGCCCCCGACGTGGGGCGTTGGACGCGGTACGGGATGCAAGCCGCACGCTGCAAAATGGCGAATACCATTTTTTGGTAGAGGCGGATATCCAAGGCTTTTTCGACCACATCGACCATGAAAAACTTCTGGCGATACTCGCGGAAAGGATCGACGACCGACCATTTCTGGGCCTGATCCAAAGATGGCTGAAAACCGGAATCCTGGAAACGGATGGACGGGTAATCCTACCGGAAGAAGGTAGTCCGCAAGGGGGTATTGTTTCACCAATACTCGCCAATATCTATCTTCATAGGGTGTTGGATCAATGGTTCGAGGAAGAGGTAAAAAGCCACTGTCGAGGCACGGCCTATTTCTGCCGTTATGCCGATGATTTCGTGGCCGCTTTCCAATACGAAACGGATGCCCAACGCTTCTATGAAGTGCTGGGGAAACGGCTAGGGAAATACGGCCTGACGCTGGCGGCGGAGAAAACCCGCCTGCTGCGTTTCAGCCGGAACGATAGAAGAAACAGCGAAGCGTTTGAGTTTCTCGGCTTTGAGCTTCACTGGGGATTGAGCCGCTGGCGCAAACCCTGCGTGAAAAAGCGCACGGCGACCCGGAAATACCGGGCGGCGCTGGCGAATCTCAAGGTCTGGATGCGGGAGAACAGTCACCGCCCCAAGCGGGAATTCTTCGCCCAACTCGCCGCCAAGCTGCGCGGATACTACCAATACTATGGGGTACGCGGGAACTATGAGCGAATCAGCGATTTCTTCTATCAAGCCAAGCGGATGCTGTACCAGATACTCAATCGCCGCAGTCAGCGAAAGAGCTACAATTGGAAGGGATTCGTCGCGCTATTGGATTATTTCAAATTACCTCGACCGAGAATTTGCCACGATTTCTGAGCATTCAAACGCCATGTGCAAAGCGAGTAATACGGAGGAGCCCGGTGCGGTAATTTCGCACGCCGGGATCTGTGAGGGGGCGGTCGGGCAACTGGCCGTCCTACCTTGATGGCCGGATGCGTGAATGCAAGACCTGACCCCGTTCGCCACTTTATTCCGCCGATTAGGCTGCTTTTTCATTTTGTTGTGGATTACAGCGGAAAGGAATTAGGCGCTCAGAATGCAACTTTTCCTGCTCTTGAAGGAATTTAACCAATTGTTTCGGGTCGTGCTGAAAGGTCTCA
>SCPW01000445.1 GCA_004298605.1 Gallionella sp. | reverse complement strand
TCCAGCTCCTGGATGCCGGCCGGTGTGCGCAAGGCCGCCACCTCGCCTTCGCGCAACTTGAGCAGCGCCCGCGCCAGCGGCGAGACCCAGCTAACCAGCCCGCGCCCGACATCCGCCTCATCCACGCCGACAATACTGTAAGTGTTCCCGCAACCATCGCTGTCGCAAACCGTCACCGTCGCACCGAAAAATACTTGCCCGCATTCGCCGCGTTGCGCCGGATCAACGACTTCGGCCTGCTCCAAACGTTTGCGCAAAAAGCGCACGCGCCGGTCGATCTCGCGCAAGCGTTTCTTGCCGTAGATATAGTCGCCATTCTCCGAACGGTCACCGTTGGAAGCCGCCCAGGTAATGGTCTTCACCAGCTCCGGGCGCTCGACCTTCCATAACTGCTCCAACTCTTCTTTCAGCCTGCGATACCCGCCGGGAGTGATGTAATTTTTGGCGCCCGCCGGCAACTGGGCCGCCGGTTCCGATTCGTCATCATCAGCGGCTGCCAACCCCGTTTCGCGTGTAAATGCTTTGCTCATGCCTGAAATTTTACAACAGGGGCAGTGAAGCGGTATTTTTTAATTTTAGCGACCTTTTTCATTTTGCATTGGCGCTGTTTTCCGACACCACCTCGTGCGGATACAGTGCAAAAAAGCAAAGGGGGTTAGATTTCTCTAACCCCCTTGATAATTTGGCGTCCCCAACGAGATTCGAACTCGTGTTACCGCCGTGAAAGGGCGATGTCCTAGGCCTCTAGACGATGGGGACTTGTTACTTTTTGCTCTTTGGTGGAGATAAGCGGGATCGAACCGCTGACCTCTTGCATGCCATGCAAGCGCTCTCCCAGCTGAGCTATACCCCCGATACCCCGAAAAAGAGCGCGCATTATAGTGATGCGACCTATGCTTGTAAAGCGCAAAAAATCGCCCGCAAGAATCCGGCCTATCGCTTGGCGCAAGCTCAGGTCATGAAGATATCCCGGGGGAAAACTGGTGCAACCCTCTGTTATCATAACGCCATGCTAAACATCCAGAATATGACCTATTTGCAGGGCGGCACGCCCTTGTTCCAGCGGGCGAATTTGCAGGCGTTCGCCAACCAGCGCATCGGTCTGGTGGGCAAAAACGGCTGCGGTAAATCCACCTTGTTCCGCCTGATTCGCGGCGAAATTAAACCGGACGGCGGCGAAATTTCGCTGCAATCCGGCAAGACGCTGGCCTTTGTCGAGCAGGAAATCGCCAACTCGGCGCAACCCGCGCTGGAGTTCGTGCTCGACGGCGATGCGCAACTGCGCCAACTGGAAAAAATCCTGGCGCGGGAACAGCATGACGCCGTCTGGTTCGATGCGCAGCACCGTTTTGAGGCCATCGACGGCTATGCTGCCAAAGCCCGTGCGGCGCAATTGCTGGATGGGCTGGGCTTCGCCAGCGACACGCTGGAACGCCCGGTAGACAGCTTCTCCGGCGGCTGGCGCATGCGCCTCAACCTCGCCCGCGCACTGATGCGCCGCGCCGATTTGCTGCTGCTCGACGAACCGACCAACCACCTCGACCTGGAAGCGATTATCTGGCTCGAACAATATCTGGCGCGCTACCCCGGCAGCATTCTGCTGGTTTCGCACGACCGCGAATTCCTCAACGCCACCGTCAACCGCATCGCCCATGTCCACGATTGCGTCATCGACAACTATGCCGGCGATTACGACTGTTTCGAGCGCGCCCGCGCCGAGCGCATCGCCCAGCAAAACAGCGCGTTCCAGCAGCAACAGGAAAAAATCGCGCATCTGGAAGACTTCGTGCGCCGCTTCCGCGCCAAGGCGACCAAAGCCAAGCAGGCGCAAAGCCGCGTCAAGGCGCTGGAACGGCTCACACGCATCGCCCCGGCGCATGTCGCCGACGGCCATTTCGAGCTGGAGATCGAAGCGCCGGAGCGCAGCCCCGACCTGTTGCTGCGCGCCGAAAAAATGGGCTTCACCTACGGCGACAAAAAGCTGTTTCAAAACGTCGATCTGGCGCTGCGTGCCGGTGCGCGCATCGCCCTGCTCGGGCCGAACGGCGCGGGTAAATCCACGCTGATTAAACTGCTGGTCGGCGAACTCCAGCCCACCTCGGGAAAACTGGAAACCACCCCGGACATCCGCATCGGCTACTTCGCCCAGCATCAACTGGAAAATCTGGACAGCGCGGCCACGCCGCTGCGGCACATGGAACGCTTGGCGCCCAAGGAAACCACGCTGGCGCTGCGCACTTTTTTAGGCCGCTTCGGTTTGGCCGGAGACAGCGAAGACCGCCCGGTAGCGAGCTTTTCCGGCGGCGAAAAAAGCCGCCTCGCGCTCGCCCTGCTGGCCTGGCAAAAACCCCATCTGCTGCTGCTCGACGAACCCACCAACCACCTCGATCTGGACATGCGCGACGCGCTCACCATCGCGCTGGAGGAGTACACCGGCGCGGTGGTGCTGGTATCCCACGACAGAAGTTTAATTCGCGCCGTAGCCGACGAATTGTGGCTGGTTGCCGGCGGCGAGGCCAAGCTGTTTGACGGCGATCTGGAAGACTACAAAAACTGGATCGAAGCGCGCCGCCCGCGCGAAACCGCCCAAACCAAGCCGGAAAAGCCGCGCCAGCCCGCCGCGCCAAAGTCCAACAAGAAGGCGCTCCAATCGAAGCAGTCCAAGCTCGAAGCCGAGTTAAACAAAGCGCAAACCGAACTGGGCGAAATCGACCGCCAGTTGGGCGACCCCGCCACCTATGCCGGATGCAGCGGCGATTTCATCGCCGACCTGAATGCGCGGCACAAAATATTGGCAACCAAAGTCGCCGAATTGGAGGAAAGCTGGCTGGAACTGGAAATGAGTTTAGAGGAGGCGGCGTAGAGTGATGCGCGGCGGATCCGGAAAACGAGGGGGCAAACGTATCGCTGCGCGAGTTTCACGTTAAAGACTGGAACTAAATGAAACTTAAGGCTAAAGTAAGGGCTGACGGATATGCCTTTTGCCCTGCTTTTGCCCTGAGCCTCATTAAACACCTTTCAATTTCGGGAAAAACATGAAGAAAACGTATCGGTATCAAGCACACCTGATCGCCTCGATGGGGCTGTTATGCTCTGGCATCGCTGTTGCGGCAGAATTCGACCCGGGCAAGGCGGATGTATTGCTGAAAGCGGGCAAGGCCAAGGAAGGCTATGCCCTGCTCGCCCCGCACGAAGACGAGATGGCCGGCAACGTTGACTACGATTACCTGCTCGGCATCGCCGCGCTCGACAGCGGCAGCCCGGACAAGGCTACGCTGGCGCTGGAACGGGTGCTGGCGGTAAACCCCGATTATGCTGGTGCGCGGCTCGATCTGGCGCGCGCCTACTTCGCCCTGGGCGATATGGAGCGCGCAAAAACCGAATTCGAGGCAGTGCAGGCACAGAACCCGCCGCCTGCGGCAAAAAGCGTGATCGAACAGTACCTGGCGGCCATCGACAAGAAGTTGAACCCCGGCATCACCGTCACCGGTTACCTCGAAGGTGTCGCGGGCTATGACACTAACGTCAACACCGCCACCGCCGCCAGCCAGGTCTTCATCCCGGTATTCGGCGCCAGCCTGACCTTGGACAGCGCCAGTGTCGCCGCAAGAGACAACTACCTCGCGCTCGGCGGCGGCCTGGAAATCGTAAAACCGCTCAAGCCCGGCCTTTCCCTGTTTGCCGGCGCCGATGCCAAGAAACGGCAGAACTTTTTCAAGGATACCTTCAACACCGACAACCTGGATGGCCGGTTTGGCCTGAATATCGACGAAGGCGCCAACGCCTTCCGCCTGGCCGCCCAGAAAGGCGTGTACGACATCGACGACAGGCTCAACCACCGCCTGGCCGCAATATCCGGCGAATGGCGCCACACCTTCAACCCGCGCAACATTGTCAGCGTATTCGGCCAGTACGGCCTGTTGCGCTACGGCCACGACAAGACCGGCACGGATCTGTCCTACAACGACGTCGACCAGTCGGTTGCCGGTTTGGGCTGGCTGCACGCTTTTGACGATTATGGCAAAAACATCGTGTTTGCCAGCATCTACGGCGGCAACGAGAATACCGTCGCAGCCACGGTGCGCATCGACGGCGACCAGAAATTCTGGGGGATTAAGCTGGGCGGGCAAAAATCGCTGGGCGAAAATCTTGAAGCCACCGGCTCCGCCGGTTTCAAGCGGGGCGACTACCGGTCAAGCAACCCGCTGATCCTGGATTACCGCCGCGACCACCAGCACGACCTGTCGCTGGGACTGAACTGGAGACCCCTCCAGAACTGGGTGGTGAGACCCCAACTCTCCTACACCCGCAACGATTCGAATTCGGGCCTGAACGATTACAACCGCATCGACGCCTCGATCACCGTGCGCCGCGAATTCAAATAGGAACCGCCATGACAAAACACCATTTCCGGCAAGCCATCGCTTTCAGCCTGTGCATGTTCGCCCTGGTATCAATGTGCCTGCCCCATCCCGCATGGGCGGCAGTGGCCGGGCGATTCCAGTTCGTGGCCGGGGACGTCCGCATCGTCGGCGCGGACGGCAGGGAACGCCCGGCCATCAAGGGCGGCGAGGTCAACGAAAAGGAATCCATCCTTTCCGGAAAAACCGGCTCCGCCCAGTTGCGCATGATTGACGACGGCATTGTCGCGGTGAGGCCGGAAACCACATTGCGGATTGACGAATACAAGCTAGCCAACAAGGAAGATGGGGCCGAACGGGGCTTTTTTTCGCTGCTGAAGGGCGGATTCCGTTCGATCACCGGCCTCATCGGCAGGAGCAACAAGGGGAACTACGGCATCCGGACACCGTCGGCCACCATCGGCATTCGCGGCACGGACCATGAAACGATCCACCTGATCGCCGCCCTGGCCAACCTGCCCGAAGGCACTTACAACAAGGTGAATACCGGTACAACCGTGGTCAACGGCACGCTGGTCGGGATGAACCAGGTGGCCTACGCGCCTAATCTGGGCACACCGGCGGCGATCCTGCCACACGTTCCGACGATTTTCGAGGCGCCCAAGGGCGGCCAGCAGGGGCGTGACGACCGGAAGCGGCAGGATGCCGGCAAGGCGGACGGCAAACAGCAGGCCAAGGATGTGAAAAAACAGGACGCCGGGCAGAAGCCTGCAAATGGCGGCGTCCAGCCGGCGCCAGGCGAGAAAACGGCGTTGGCAGGACAGCCTCCCGCCAACGGTGTCTACCAGCCACCGCCACCTCCGCCAACCGGTAGCACCATGCCGCCGCCCCCGCCGCAAAACATGTTGGGCAGCACGCTGTTGCCGCCCCCGCCACCGCCCAACACTACCCTTGTCACGGGCACCACCGGCTCCGGCTCCGTTACCTCGGGCAGCGGCACCATCCTCGCGCCGGTAGGCACCGGTGGCGTCGGCGGCGACATCAGTATCCGCACCGGATGGAGCGGCAGCGCGAATGTCACCGGCCCGTTTGCCGGTGGGGGCGGCATCGTGGTGGAAGGCCCCAACCAGACCATCCTGTTCGACGCCACCACCAAACTGCCGGTGCTGGTCGCCGAACAGAGCCAGTTTGGCAGCATGCAATACAGCGCCGGCACGGCGAAGATGGTAGAGGGCGGGCAGGCAACCGTAGGGACGGCCAAGGTGATGTGGGGCCGCTATGTCGGCCCGGATCAGTTCGTCGACCCGACAGGTACGCGCGACCCGATCACGATGAGCCTGATGTTCACCGAACACTCGATGAACTTCATCCAGGCCAATGCCTATTTCCAAAGCAATTCGCACACGTTCAACATTGTGCCGGGAGCGGGAAACGTCGTGGATAACCTCGGCTCAACCTACTCGGCCACCGGCAGCCTGACCGTAACGGCCGCCACCACCTCGCCCGCCGTCTCACTGACGATCAATGCCAGCAACGGGACAAGAACTTGGGGGCTGAATTACACAGGCACCGTGCAGCAGTTCTACCAGAGCAATTGCACCAGCGGATCCTGCGGGCTGGCGCTGTCCGGTGCAAACCTGGCCGGCGCAGGCCCGGTGTCAGTTATCAAGGGGGAAGCCGGCGGGGTATTCATCGCCCCCAATGCGGCCGGCGCATTGACTTCGTATAGCGCGAACGCTTTCAATTCCGGCGCATTGATCGGATCTCTGCAGGGCACTTCGCTGTTCAAAAGGTAGGGCGCTTCGCCGGTCGGGGTGAATGTGGATTTCAGGGGTTTCCTTGCGATCCCCCTACTCCATATACATCCCGCCGTTCACATGCAGCGTGACACCGGTGATGTAAGCCGCGCCAGGACCTGCCAGGAAAGCCACGGCGGCGGCGATGTCGGCGGGCTGGCCGAGGCGTTTCAGCGGCACATGCTCGACCAGTTTCGCGCGTTGTTCTTCGCCCAAGCCTTGGGTCATATCGGTGTCAATA
Source organism: Gallionella sp. (assembly GCA_004298605.1). GTDB lineage: Bacteria > Pseudomonadota > Gammaproteobacteria > Burkholderiales > Gallionellaceae > Gallionella. Next base: position 13,735 of record SCPW01000445.1, on the reverse strand, counting down.
AATCCGGGCGCAACGCAGTTCACGGTGATATTGCGGCTGCCGATTTCCTGCGCGAGAGATTTGGTGAAACCCATCATGCCCGCCTTGGAAGCGGCGTAGTTGGCCTGGCCGGGGTTGCCCATGCTGCCGACCACCGATGAGATGCTGATGATGCGCCCGCCCCTGGCTTTCATCATCGCGCGCAACACGGCGCGGCTGAGGCGGAACACCGATTTGAGATTGGTGGACAGCACGTCGTCCCATTCTTCTTCGGTCATGCGCGCCAGCAGGTTGTCGCGGGTGATGCCGGCGTTGTTCACCAGTATCGAAACCTCGCCGAATCGCTTGCGCAGTTCGCCCAGCATGTGTTCGGTTTGCGCCGCATCGTTGACGTTCAACACCATACCCGCACCCTTGATTTCCGCCGCATCCAGATAGGCGCCGATCGCTTGCGCGCCCGCGTCGCTGGTGGCGGTGCCGATTACCGTTGCCCCCTGCCTGCCCAGTTCCAGCGCGATGGCCTGGCCGATACCGCGGCTGGCGCCGGTGACGAGTGCGATTTGTCCTTGTAATGTCATGTCTGCTCCTTATGCGAAATAAAAACCTCAATTCAAGCCACAGAGAACACAGAGAACACAGAGAAATCAGCGGTGTTACACGTTTTTATGGCACACCGAAAAGGTGAATCAATTTCCGGGGTCAACCGTTTGTTTTTACTCTGTGATCTCTGTGTTCTCTGTGGCTAACAAAGTTTTTAAGGTTTATGGTTATACAAGTGTGTCCAAAGCCTGCTTCAGCGCTTCGCCATCATTGATGGCCGACGCCTGCTGGTTGGTGTCGATCCGTTTGTTCAAGCCCGCCAGCACTTTACCCGGCGCACATTCGACGTTATGCGTGATGCCCTGTTTGCCGAATTCCAGCACGGTTTCGACCCAGCGCACCGGCGAATACAACTGGCGCACCAGCGCGTCTTTAATTGAGGCTCCATCCGCATAGCTCTTGACATCGGCATTGTGCAACACCGGAACGACCGGGGCTTGCACCGCAACATTGCCCAGATAATCGCGCATCTGTTCCGCAGCGCCCTTCAGCAGGCTGCAATGCGACGGCACGCTCATCGGCAGCATGATGGCGCGCTTCGCGCCTTTGGCCTTGGCCAGCTCCATGCCGCGCTCGACCGCGGCGCGGTTCCCGGCAATCACCACTTGGCCGGGCGAATTGAAATTCACCGCTTCCAGCACCTCGCCCCGCGCGCCTTCGGTGCATACCGCGCGCACCGCATCGTCATCCAGGCCGAGTATCGCGGCGATGCCGCCCACGCCTTCCGGCACGGCTTGCTGCATGCATTGCGCGCGATAGCGCACCAGCGGCAGCGCATCGGCGAAACGCAACGCGCCGGCGGCGACCAGCGCGGTATATTCGCCCAGGCTGTGTCCCGCCATCATCGCCGGAACCGCACCGTTCTGCGCCTGCCAGGCACGGTACACCGCCACGCCTGCGGCCAGCATGATCGGCTGTGTGTTCACGGTGGCATTCAACTCGGCATCGCTGCCTTCGGCGACCAGTTGCCACAAGTCCTGTTTCAAAATATCGGATGCTTCGGCAAAGGTGTTGCGCACCGTTTGGAAATCGGCGTAGCCGTTCATCATGCCGCGCGATTGCGAGCCTTGGCCGGGAAATACGAAAGCGAATTTAATCATAGAAAAATCAGCAGGTAGGTTGGGTTAGCGCAGCGTAACCCAACAATCATTGTGAAATTATCGGATAAACGTTGGGTTACGCTGCGCTAACCCAACCGTCAACAGCTACCAGCGAACCAGCACCGCGCCCCAGGTAAACCCGCCACCCACTGCTTCCAGCAAAATATTCTGGCCTGGCTTGATGCGCCCATCGCGCACCGCCGTATCCAATGCCAGGGGAATCGAGGCTGCCGAGGTATTACCGTGGGTGGCGACGGTAACGATCACGTTATCCATGCTCAAGCCGAGTTTTTTGGCTGTGGCTTCCATGATGCGGATGTTGGCCTGATGCGGCACCAGCCAGGAGATGTCCGAGCCGTTCAAATTATTTTCTTCCAGTACCTCTTCGACCACTTCGCTCAGCACTTTGACGGCAAATTTGAATACCGATTGACCATCCATCTTGATGAATGGATCGCCTTGTATTGCACCATTGCGGATGTTGCCATCGGCTTTCAACATGCCGCGATGACTACCATCAGCATGCAGCTTGCTGGCAACGATGCCCGGCGTTTCACTGGCTTGCAATACCACTGCACCCGCGCCGTCGCCAAACAACACGCACGTGGTGCGATCAGTCCAATCGAGAATGCGTGACAGCACTTCGGCGCCGACCACCAGCGCGGTTTTGGCTTGCCCGCCGCGTATGTACAAATCGGCGGTGTTCAGCGCATAGACGAAGCCGCCGCACACCGCTTGCATGTCGAACGCCGCACCGCAATTTTTGATGCCGAGTTTGTCTTGCAGAATGCAGGCGGTGCTGGGAAAAATCTGGTCTGGAGAAGTGGTCGCGACAATCACCAGGTCAATCATATCCGCGCGGATGCCGGCCGCCTCGATGGCGCGCAGGCTGGCCTGCAAGGCGAGATCGCTGGTCATCTCATCATCTGCGGCGACATGGCGCTCGACGATGCCGCTGCGCGATACGATCCAGTCATGCGAGGTTTCGACAATTTTTTCCAGATCGAAATTGGTCAGCGTTTTGGCGGGCAAATAACTGCCGGTGCCGATAATTCTTGAATGCATCAGACCGCTCCTTGCATTGTGTTTTGGCGCTCGTGATGCCATTTCTCGATATGTTCGCTGATGTGCTGCAACATGTCCTCGCGCGCTTCTTCGGCGGCGCGTTCTATCGCGCAGCGAAAGGCGTAAATATCGGCCGAACCGTGGCTCTTCACCACGATACCTTTCAAACCCAGAAAACTCGCGCCGTTGTAGCGGCGGTGGTCCAGCCGGTGCTTGAAGGCCTTGAGCACCGGCATCGACACCAGTGCGGCGAGCTTGGCGAATATGCTCCGGCTATATTCTTCGCGCAGGAAACCGCCCATCATCTGCGCCATTCCCTCGGTGGTTTTGAGCGCGACATTGCCGACGAAGCCGTCGCACACCACCACATCGGTTGTACCTTTAAAAATATCGTTACCTTCGATGTTGCCATAAAAATTCAGGTCGCTGCCCCGCAGCAATTGCACGGCCTGCTTGACCACTTCATTGCCCTTGATATCTTCGCTGCCGATATTCAACAGGCCGATGCTGGGATTGGGTTTATGCTCCAGCGCCGTTACCAGCGTGGAACCCATCAGGGCGAATTGCAGCAGATGCTCGGCGGTGCAATCGGTGTTGGCCCCGAGGTCGAGCATACATATCTGGCCTTTTTTAGTCGGCAGGTAAGACGCGATCGCGGGACGGTCGATGCCGGGGATGGTTTTCAGCACGTAGCGCGCCGTCGCCATCAGCGCGCCGGTATTGCCGGCGCTGACACAGGCCAACGCTTCGCCGTTCTTGACCAGGTCAATGCTGACGCGCATCGAGGAATCTTTTTTACCGCGCAACGCGGATTGCGGCTGCTCGTCCATACCCACCACTTCGCTGGCGGGATAGATGCGCAAGTGCCCGCCAACCTGCACGCCCAAAGCGCGCAGTTCGGTTTCAATGGCATCGGGGATACCCACCAGAACGATGGTATCGTCGGGGAACTGCTTCAGATACTCGACTGCGGCAGGAATGGTGACCGTGGTGCCGTGGTCGCCTCCCATCGCATCTATGGCTAACGTCACATCCACTAAGCGATCCTTGGATAGATAAAGAAGGCAGGGATAGAAAAGAAAACGCAGCCGACCTCGACGGCCGGCTGCGCAGTTCGAGAGCTTATTCGCCCTTGGTCTTGATTACTTTTTTACCACGGTAAAAGCCGCTTGGGCTGATGTGGTGGCGCAGGTGGATTTCGCCCGTGGTTGGCTCGACCGCTGTCGCCGGATTGGTCAGGAAATCATGGGCGCGATGCATGCCGCGCTTGGATGGTGACTTTTTATTCTGCTGAACTGCCATGCTAATACTCCTCAAAAAACAACTTAATTACGTTTCAATTTCGCTAAAGCCGCAAAAGGATTCTTTTCTTCCTTATGCACATTTTTGCCGTCTTCCGCCTGACAAGCGCCCAATTCATGCCTGGGCGCGATTGGCAGGCTCAACAAAATCTCTTCTTCCAGCATATCCAGCACATCCAGTTTCGCATCTGCCAGAATACTGTCGAACTCTTCTTCATCCGTATCCAGAGCATCCAGACCTGCCTGGTCGCGCAGCAACAAGCGCGAATCCAGGTGTACCGGATAATCCAAGCCACCCAGGCACCGCTGGCAACGCAACCGGCAGATTCCGGCGACACTGACATCCAGATATGGGTTGCCTTGTTTATCCACGCCACCCTGCACCGTATAGCCAAAAAATCCCTGCGGATTTTCCAGCACATCCAGCAAACGAGCCAATCCGGCAACCGGCACCTTCCCGCTGGTTTGCCGGCCATTCCTGGCAAAATCCAGACAGTCGATCAAAGGCCGTGCGTTCATGAGGCGCGCATGATATATTTTTCGTTGCCCCCTGTCAAAAATCCTAAGGAAAATTCTTGAGTTCTCAGTTGCTTGTCCTCGCCTCCAGCTCCATTTACCGCAGCGAACTGCTCAAACGGCTGCAACTCCCTTTTGAGACCGCCGCACCCGATGTGGATGAAACACCTCTGCCGGACGAACCGGCGCACGCCACCTCAATACGCCTTGCGCAGGAAAAAGCCCGTGCCGTGGCCGCTGCTTACCCCAACGCGTTGGTTATCGGCTCCGACCAGGTCGCCCTGCTGGAAGGCCGGCAACTCGGCAAACCGCTCACCCACGACAATGCAGTTAAGCAACTGCGCGCCATGCGCGGCAAAACTACCTGTTTTTATACCGCGCTGGCACTGCTGAACAGCAAGACCGGCAACCTGCAAACCGGGGTAGCGGAAAATCTTGTCACCCTGCGCGATCTCAGCGATGCGGAAATCGAAGGCTATTTGCGCAAGGAACAGCCCTATCACTGCGCCGGCAGCGCAAAATCGGAAGGGCTGGGTATCGCGCTGATCGCCAGAATGGCCGGCGACGACCCGAACGCGCTGATCGGCCTGCCGCTCATCCTGCTGACCGAAATGCTGCGCCGCGAAAACGTGCGCCTGTTCCAGCCATGACAAGCTCTCCGGGTATTCTGTATCTGATTCCCTGCACACTGGGCGATACCCGTGCAGAGCAGGTGCTACCGCAACACGCCATCGACATCGCGCGCGGATTGAAATATTTCATAGTGGAGCAACCCAAGACCGCGCGGCAATTTCTCTCCGCTCTCAAACCGGAACAGCCGATTCAATCTTTACACTTCGCCACGCTCAACGAGCACACTGCCGCCGGGGAATTGGCGGGATTGCTCGCGCCGCTGCTGGCGGGAGAAGATGCCGGCATCATCTCCGAAGCGGGCTGTCCGGGCATCGCCGACCCGGGCGCCGAATTGGTCAACCTGGCGCACCGCAACGGCATCCGCGTCGCGCCGCTGGTCGGGCCTTCCTCTATTTTATTGGCGCTGATGGCCTCCGGACTGAACGGCCAGCACTTCGCCTTTCACGGCTACCTGCCCATCGCGGAGGCGGAAAGAAACAGGGCGATCACAACGCTGGAAGCAGAATCGGCGCAGCGCAAACAAACCCAACTGTTCATCGAAACCCCGTACCGCAATGAAAAAATGTTCGGCGCCCTGCTCGCCCACTGCCGCCCGCAAACCCTGCTATGCGTCGCCACCGATATTACCCTGCCCGGCGAACAGATCCGGACGCGCTCCATCGCACAGTGGAAATCGCAGCCTATCCCGCAACTGAACAAGCGCCCGAGCCTGTTTCTGCTGCTCGCGGGTTAGCGCACCCAAAAATTTATATTTGCCCGGCCTTATTTATTTGCATGAAGGGGCGCTTTCTGGTATTAAAGCGAACTTTATTTTTATCCCGTTGGAGAAGTGTAATGCCCGTTCAGCCACACAAACCCGTCGCCCCCTACAAAGCCAAAAAAGGCGAGGAGTACATGAACCCCAAGCAACTGGATCATTTCCGCCAGATTTTAAACGACATCAAGGCCGGCCTGGGCCAGGATATAGACCGCACCGTGCATACCATGCAGGATGAAGCGACCATATTCGCCGACCCGAATGATCGCGCCACGCAAGAATCCGACGTAAGCCTTGAGCTGCGCAACCGCGACCGTGAACGCAAATTGATTAAGAGAATTGACGAAATGCTCGCCAGGATTGACGCTGGCGAATATGGGTACTGCGATAAATGCGGCATCGAAATCGGGTTAAACCGCCTTGAAGCGAGACCGACAGCCACCCTGTGTATCGACTGCAAGACCCTGGACGAAATCCGTGAAAAACAGATAGCCAAATAATTTTGGCTATCTGTTTTCGGCGAAGGCTAACATGTGCGTAGCGCATGTTATGCCGTAACCAAAAGCAAATAGCCAGGTAATCTTGGCTATTTGTTTTCGGCGAAGACCAACCTTTAGGTTATGTCGGAGCCTTCGGATAGTAGCCGCAACAAAAAAGCCCCGCCGGAACCGGCGGGGCTTTTTTGTTCTGTATCGCGGATTACTCGGCGGCGTGCGCAGGCCTGCCTTCAGGTGATGGCAGCAATACTTTCATGCTCAGCTTCATGCGTCCTTTATCGTCCACTTCCAGCACTTTCACGCGCACAATCTGGCCTTCCTTGAGGTGATCCGATACGCTGTTGACACGTTCGTGGGCAATCTGTGAAATGTGCAACAGGCCATCTTTGCCCGGCAACACATTTACCAGCGCGCCAAAGTCGAGCAACTTGACCACGGGGCCTTCGTAAATCTTGCCGACCTCCACGTCTGCCACGATATCTTCGATGCGTTTCCTGGCCAATTCACCAGCTTCGCCGCTCACGCAAGCGATGGTGATATTGCCGCTGTCGTCGATGTCGATGGTTGTGCCGGTTTCTTCGGTCAGGGCACGGATCACGGCGCCACCCTTGCCGATCACGTCGCGGATTTTTTCGGGGTTGATTTTCATCTTGATCATGCGCGGCGCAAAATCGGATACTTCGGTGCGCGCCTGCGGCATGGCTTGTTTCATCAGGCCGAGGATGTGCATACGGCCTTCGCGGGCCTGGATCAGCGCGGCTTGCATGATGTCGCGTGTGATGCCGTTGATCTTGATGTCCATTTGCAGTGCGGTGACGCCCGTTTCGCTACCGGCCACCTTGAAGTCCATATCGCCCAGGTGATCTTCATCGCCCAGAATATCGGTCAGCACGGCAAAGCGGTTACCTTCTTTAATCAGCCCCATGGCGATACCCGCCACATGCGCCTTCAGCGGCACACCGGCGTCCATCAGCGACAAACAACCGCCGCATACCGAAGCCATCGAGCTAGAGCCATTCGATTCGGTGATTTCCGATACCACGCGGATGGCATAGCCGAAATCTTCTTCGCTGGGCAACACCGCGACCAGCGCGCGCTTGGCCAATCGGCCATGGCCGATTTCGCGGCGCTTGGGCGTACCCACGCGACCGGTTTCACCGGTGGAATATGGCGGGAAGTTGTAGTGCAGCATAAAGCGGTCGGTGTATTCGCCTTGCAGTGCGTCTATCTTCTGGGAATCGCGCATACTACCCAACGTCGCCACAACGATGGCTTGCGTTTCGCCGCGTGTAAACAAAGAGGAACCGTGGGTGCGTGGCAATACACCATTGCGGATCGTGATCGGGCGCACGGTGCGCGTATCGCGGCCGTCGATGCGCGGCTCGCCGCTCAAGATTTGGCCGCGAACAATTTTGGCTTCCAGTGCGCTGAATAAATCGTTGACGTGATTTTTTTGGCCGGCAGGCGATTCTGGCGTAATCACTGCGGCCATCACTTTGTCGTGAATCGCGGCCACCGCATCGGTGCGCGCTTGTTTGGAGCGGATCGCGTAAGCCTGTTGCAGCGGTGCATCGGCCAGTTCGGCAATCCGTGCGATCAGCGCTTCATCTTTGGCTGGCGCGGTCCAATCCCAGGCGGGAGCACCGACCGCATCGGCCATCTCATTGATCGCTCCAATCACGGCTTGCATTTGCTCGTGTCCGAACATCACCGCGCCCAGCATCACTTCTTCGGACAATTGCTGCGCTTCCGATTCCACCATCTGCACGGCGCGTTCCGTGCCGGCGACGACCAAATCCATTTGCGAAGTCAAAAGTTCGGTAGCGGTCGGGTTGAGCAAATATTGGCCGTTGGCGTAACCCACGCGCGCCGCGCCGATCGGGCCGTCGAACGGGATGCCGGACAGCGCCAGCGCGGCGGACGCGCCGATCATGGCGGGAATATCGGAGTCGATCTCGTTATCCGAAGACATGACTGTCGCGACGATCTGCACTTCGTTGTAAAAACTTTCCGGGAACAACGGGCGCAACGGGCGATCGATCAGCCGGCTGGTCAAAACTTCCTTTTCGCTGGGGCGGCCTTCACGCTTGAAAAAACCGCCTGGAATCTTGCCCGCAGCGTAAGTTCTTTCTTGATAATCCACAGTAAGCGGGAAAAAATCCTGTTCGGGCTTGGCATCTTTCCTGCCGACCACGGTAACCAGCACCACCGTGTCATCCAGGCTGACCATCACCGCGCCGCTGGCTTGGCGCGCGATCTCGCCGGTTTCCAGCGTGAGTTGATGGTTGCCGTACGCTATTGTTTTTTTATAGTGACTCAAGATAGACCTCTCTGTGAATGGCATGGCGCGCAATCACGCCATGCATTGTGACAAGACAAAACAACGCGGGCCGCATAAGCGACCCGCTGAATGACAGATTATTACTTGCGAATTTCCAGGCGTTGGATCAGCGCGCGATAAGCCGCATCGTTCTTGCTCTTGAGGTAATCGAGCAGCTTGCGGCGGCGGCTCACCAGGCGCAGCAGGCCGCGGCGCGAATGGTGATCCTTGACATTATCCTTGAAATGCTCGGTCAGGTAAGCGATGCGTGCAGTGATCAAGGCCACTTGCACTTCGGGGGAGCCCGTGTCGCTCTTGGCGCGTTGAAAGTCGGTAACGATTTGCGCTTTTTGCGCGGCGGTAATTGCCATTGGTTTTACACTCCTAAAAAAAGTTCGGCATTCTACCCTTGAACGGGGTTGTTGCTCAACCCCAAAAAGCGCGCTGCCCGAAACGTCCGGGCCAACGCAATACCGCCAGATTATTGTTATCAGCGGCAGACCCGCCGCATTCTGGCGCTAAAGGTGGCCGGGTTTATGCCGATAAACACTCAAGGCGCCACTGAGAGACAACATCATGAAAATCGAACATTCGGACATCGGCCTGGCTGGCCAGCATGCAAGCTCGAAACAAGTCACTGTCGAAGAATCCCTGCGCGCTTGGATTGGCCAGCAGCGCCCCGATTTTGAAGGCCGCGCCACCGAAAACAGAGCCGCCGCAATCCGATCGACCGCGGCGACGATATCCGCCGCCGGCAAACAAGCGGCCGCCGATGCCCAGGTTTTTGCCAATGCCCAGGCCACCGCCAATGCCCAGGCCGCCGCCGAAGCGGAAGATGCGGAAAATCAGGCAAGCAACGACCCGAAAATGCTGCTGCTCATCAGTTTGATCGAGGCACTCACCGGGCAAAAAGTCAAGTTATTCAACCCGAATGAGATGAAGCTGAGCGATGCTCAAGTGCAGTCCCAAAAAACCGCGCAGCAAGCCGCCGAAGCCGCCCGGGCAAACCAGACCCCAGCCCAAAACCAGCGCCAGGGCTGGGGGATCGAGTATGACAGGCACGAGACGATCCGCGAGTCCGAGCTGACCACCTTTACCGCCCGAGGCATCATCAAGACATCCGACGGCAAGGAAATACAGTTCGATCTCGCGATAGAGATGAAGCGGGAATTTTTCCGGGAAACCAACCTGTCCATACGCGAAGGCGATGGGGTAAAAAAAGACCCTCTGGTCATCAATTTCAACGGTACGGCAGCCCAGCTTACCGACACAAAATTCGGCTTCGACCTCGACAGCGACGGCAATGCCGAAGAAATATCCTTCGTCGGGGCCGGAAGCGGATTTCTGGCTCTGGACAGAAACGCCAACGGCGTCATAGACAATGGCTCGGAACTGTTTGGCACACAAAGCGGAAACGGTTTTTCCGATTTGTCCGCTTACGACGGCGACAGCAACAACTGGATAGATGAAAACGATGCCGTCTATTCCAGACTACAGGTATGGAGCAAGGACACCGCCGGAAAAGACACGCTCAGCGCCCTGGCAAAACGCAACGTCGGCGCGCTTTACCTCGGCAATGTCGCAACCCCGTTCGACCTGAAAAATTCCGCAAATGATTTGCGGGGGCAGGTGCGCAGCAGCGGTGTTTATTTACACGAAGACGGCAGCGCGGGAACGTTGCAGCAAGTTGATCTGGTCGTTTAATGTGAAACTCGCGCAGCGATTCGTTTGCCTCCTCGCCCGCTTGCGGGAGAGGATTGAGGAGAGGGAAACGGGCATGGCGAGTTTCATTATCGGGGGTGACAATTTGCCATGCCCGTTAGCCCTCCGCGCGGGCTTTGCCCACCCTACCTTTCCCCCGCTTCTACTCGCGCAAGATCACCAGCGGCGGCAGCACGGCCAGCCGCCGCGTACCCAGCCATCCCGCCAGCATCACCACCAGCATTCCGCCCAGCGCACCTATCGGCCAGATGATGACGCTCGCCCGATACGGGATTTCCAAAACAAAACGCGCCAGCACCCAGCCCAGCAGCACCGCGCCGGCAGAGGCGGACAGGCCGCTCAGCAATCCCAGCACGGCAAATTCGGAAAGGTGCAAACGCCGCAAGTAACGGCTGCTTGCGCCTAAAGTGCGCAGGATCGCCGCCTCGTTGACACGCTCGTCCCGCGTGGCGAGCAGCGCGGCATACAGCACCGCGAAGCCGCTCAGCAAGGTGAACAGAAATATCACGCCGACGGCCTGCGCGATCTGCTCCATGATGCCGCGCACCTGCCCGATCATCGCGCCGGTGTCGATCACCAGCAGGTTGGGGAATTCCCGCGCCAGTTGGTCGCCCGCGCGCATCTTGTCCGGCGGCAGGTAAAAACTGGCGATATAGCTCACCGGATAATCCCCGAGCAGTTCCGGCGTGGCGATCACGAAGAAATTCACCTTCATCGAATCCCATTGCACCTTGCGCAGATTGGCCACCCGCGCGGTGAAGCGGCTGCCCGCCACATCGTAGGTGAGCTCGTCGCCGAGGCGGATGCCGAGCCTGCCGGCGATGCCTTCTTCGACCGACAACTGCGCCCGGTCTTTCTGCACTCTGTCTTCTGTCTTCCGCCCTCTGATATGCCACCAACTGCCGCTCACCAGCTCGTTCCATGCCGGCATCTCTTCCGCGTAAGAAAGGTTGAATTCGCGCTCCACCAGATCGCGGGCGCGCGGGTCGGCATAGCTGTCGCCGTTGACGGGCGCGGCGTTGATGGCGACCAATCGCCCGCGCACCATCGGCAGCAACTGCGGTCGCGGCAAAGATTGGCGCGCAAAGAAATCGGGCACCGCCTGCTGCTGGTCCGGCTGGATGTTTAAAATAAAGCGGTTCGGCGCATCCGGCGGCAGCTTGCCTTGCCAGCTTTGCAGCAGGTCGCCGCGCACCAGCGTCAGCAGCAGCAACGCCATGCCGCCCAAACCGAGCGCCACCACTTGCAGCGCGGAATCGCGCCCATGCCGCGCCAGATTGTTGAGCGCGTGCCGCACCTGTGCGCGAAAGCGGAGCGAATAGCGCGCCAGCCCGCGCAGCAACAGCCAGGCCAGCAGGCCGAAACACAGCAGCCCCGCGAGCAGCCCGCCCAGCATCGTGAACCCCAGTCTGGCCGAGCCGGAATGCCACAGAAACAATCCCGCCAACGCCAGCACGGCGAGGCCATAAGCCAGCACGGCGTTCGCCTGCGGCGCGCCCAGTTCGCGGCGCAGCACGCGCAGCGGCGACACGCTGCGCAATTGCAGCAACGGCAGGAAGGCGAAACCGAGCAGCAGCGCAAAACCGCTGGCCGCGCTCTTGATCGCGGGCAACACAGAAGGTTGAGGCAGTTCCGCATCGCGCACCGTTTCGATGAATCCGGCCAGCGCCGCCTGCGTGGCATAGCCCAGCGCGCAACCGAGCAGCGCCGCGACCGCGCCGAGCAGCAGGAACTGGTAGAGGAACAGGCGCAGCACCTGCCCCTGCCGCGCGCCGAGGCAGCGCATCATCGCGCAAGTATCCAGGTGGCGCAGCACGAAACGCCGCGCCGCCAGCGCCATCGCCGCACCCGCGAGAATCGCCGCAGTCAGCGCGGCGAGGCCGAGGAAATGTTCGGCGCGCTCCAGCGCGGTTCGGATTTCCGGCCGCGCATCGCGCACGTCTTCCAGCTTCTCGCCATCCGACAAGCCCGGCTTCAACCCGTCGCGCAACGCCTCGATCTGCCGCGCCTCGCCCGCGACCATCAGCCGGTAAACGATGCGGCTGCCTTCCTGGAGCAGACCGGTCGCGGCGAGGTCGTCGCCGTTCATCAGCACACGCGGCGCGAAGCTGTAAAAACCGACCGCCCGGTCGACGTCGCGCACGATGCGCGCCGCCACCGCGAAGCGCAGCTTGCCGATGCCGACCTCGTCGCCGACACGCAAATCGAGGCGGCGCAGCAAGCGCCCGTCCACCCACACCGTGCCGCGACTGACAGCATCCCCTCCCCCGGGCGGGGTGAGGGTTAGGGAGGGGGTTGAACCCGCGCCATCATCAATCACTATTTTGCCGCGCAACGGATAACCCGCCTCCACCGCCTGTATCTCGGAAAGCAACGTCTGCCCGCGATGCGCCACCATGCTCAAAAACGCGCGGCTTTCCACCGTCCGCAGCCCGCGCGCCCGCGCCGCAGCACGATAAGCGGGTGGCAGCGGGCGCGCCGAAACGATGCGCAAATCCGCGCCGATCAGGCTGGTCGCCTCCTGCTGCAACGCCTGCCGCACGCGGTCGGCAAACAGCCCGACCGTCGCGAGGCTGCCCACCGCCAGCACCAGCGCCAGCAGCAGCACGCGCCACTCCCCGGCGCGCCAGTCGCGGCGCAACAGGTTGAGGGAGAGGCGGAGGAGATTCATCCTGAAAACCTCAGTTGAAGGGTTCGTAGTTCGCGGGCTGGGACGATGAACAAACCCCAGCATGATGTAATCTCGAAATGCCGGGGTTCACAAACTCACGACAGCCTACCGCGAGTTGACCGGTAAACACGCTTGCAATTCCGGGCAAAAAACCCCAACCGATAAGGGTTGGGGTTTTGATGAATGGTGGTGGAGACGAGGAGGATCGAACTCCCGACCTTCGCATTGCGAACGCGACGCTCTCCCGGCTGAGCTACGTCCCCACGACAGGTGTTATCCTAAACGCAAATGGCCCGCCGGGGAAGTGGCAAGCGGGCGGGCAAACAATCTGCGCGGCGGGCAAAAAGGAAATGCTTCTTGCTGTTATCATCGGCCAATGGACGGAATGGTTTTGGCGATGAGGTAAGCGCACCAGTTATTCCGTTTTCGCTTAACGGGCTTGCGCCTGAAACTTAACTGCACCGGAACACACGGATTATGTTGTGGCTTGCATTCAGAATACTATTTCAGGAGCGCGGCAGGCTGGTCATCACGCTGGTGGGCATTGTCTTTTCCACCGTTCTGACGCTGGTCG
>SCPW01000444.1 GCA_004298605.1 Gallionella sp. | reverse complement strand
CTGGCCGGGTTCCTGTATGTGGGGCTGGGCCTCAACCCGCGCGAAGTGCCGTCGCCGTTGGTCGACAAGGCCGCCCCCGCATTTACACTGCCGCAGTTGCATGACCCGGCCAAGCAATTTTCACCGCAAGACATGAAGGGCAAGGTATGGTTGTTCAACGTATGGGCGTCGTGGTGCGGGGGATGCAAAACCGAGCATCCGTTGTTCATGGAATTGGCGCAGCGGAATATTGTGCCGATTATCGGGATGGACTACAAAGACAAGCGGGAAGACGGTCAGGCGTGGCTGCGCGACGGTGGCGACCCTTACACCTTGGTCATATCCGACATGCAAGGCCGCATTGCTATCGATTACGGTGTATATGGGGTGCCGGAGACTTACGTGATCGATAAACAGGGCATCATCCGGTTTAAACAGATCGGCGCTATTACGCCGCAGGCTCTGCAAGAAAAAATCCTCCCCCTGGTCGCGGAGCTGCAAAAGAAATGAAATATCTATCGATACTGTTGCTGTGCCTGTTGCCGGCTTTTTCTTATGCCGGTGAGGCGAAAGACATGGCCGAAGATCCTGTGCTGGAAAAACGCATGATCGGGTTGGCCGAAAACCTGCGTTGCCTGGTTTGCCAGAATGAATCGCTGGCCAGCTCCCATTCCGAACTTGCCGACGACCTGCGCCGCGAGGTGCGCGAGCAGATGCAGAAGGGCATGAACGACCAGGAAATCATCGATTACCTGGTTTCACGCTATGGCGACTTCGTGCTGTATGACCCGCCGGTGAAAAAATCCACACTGGTGCTTTGGTACAGCCCGTTTGCCCTGCTGCTGATCGGCGGCGGCATGCTGGTTTACAAATTGCGCAGGCGCAAGAGCCAGATTGTTGAAGTCAAACTATCCGCCGAAGACACACGGCGCGCCGCCGAATTATTGGACCAACCGCCAGAAGCGGCAGGACGCGCCGCCGAATTATCGAACCAACCGAAAGACCCCCAAGCATGACCTTATTCTGGATAATCTGCGCGGCGCTGCTGATAGTGGCTCTGCTGTTCGTGGTGCTGCCCCTGTGGCGCAAAACCGGCAAGAATAACGATGTGCTGCGCGACGCCGCCAATCTGGAAATTTTGCGCGATCAGTCGGCGGAGCTCGACGCCGACCTGCGCAACGGGATGCTGACGCAGGATGCCTACGAACAGGGCAAGCGCGAATTGCAGGCGCGCCTGCTGGAAGAAGTTAATACCGCTGAACAACCGGTAAAACCACCGCGTAATCCCGCCAAAATCCTGGCGGTAGCACTGGTGTTTCTGCTGCCGTTGTCCAGCGTGCTGCTCTATCGGCATCTGGGCAACACCATGGCCTTACTGCCGCAGCAACAAGGAGCGGCTGGCAGTTTCGAAATCCTTCGTTCCGAGGCTTCCTTGCAGAAATTGGAAAAAGAACTGGAGAAACGTCCGGAAAACCCGGATGGCTGGTGGATGCTGGCGCGCTCCTACACCGAATTGAGACGCTTCCCGGAAGCGGCCAGAGCCTACCAGCATCTCGTCGAACTGGTGCCTAACGAGGCGCAGCTTTGGGCAAGTTACGCCGACATCTATGCGATGGCTCATGACCGCACCCTGCAAGGGGAGGTCATCAAGTTCCTGGACAAGGCGCTGGCGCTGGATGCCAACAACATGACCGCGCTTGCGCTGTCCGGCAACTCCGCCATGGAGCGCGGCGATTATGCCGCGGCAATCAACCATTGGCAGAAGCTGATCGGCCAACTGCCACCGGATTCCCAGGATGCACAGATGATTCTCAGGGGCATCCAGCAGGCACATGAATTTCTTGCCTCTCAGAAAGATGGCAAGGCAAAATCGGCATCTACACCTCCCGCAAAGGCAGCGCAGCCGAAGCCCGGCGCTGCCGGCAGCCAGCTTTCCGGCAAGGTATCGCTGAGCCCGGCGCTGGCGGGCAAGGTTGCCCCTACCGATACCGTGTTCATCATGGCACGCGCCGCAGAGGGGACGAATATGCCGCCACTGGCGGCATTGCGCAAACAGGTAAAGGACTTGCCGCTGCAATTTACGCTCGACGACAGCATGGCGATGCAGTCGCAGTTGAAACTATCCGGTTTTGACCAGGTCGTGGTGGTGGCGCGCGTTTCAAAATCCGGCACACCGAAGGCGCAACCCGGCGATCTGCAAGGCGTGACCGGTGCGGTGAAGTCCGGCGCGAAAGACGTGAATGTCGTGATCGACTCTGTCGTGCAATAATTCAAATTCTGTTGTAGGGGCGTGATTCATCACGCCCTGATCTATTCGCGTGACCGTTTCACGCATCCGGTATTCATCCCACCCCCCCATCCCAGCCTTCCACACCGCAGCAAGCGGGGGAAGGAGTTGAAGCCCCATCCCTTGCACGCGCAGCGTGCGGGGGATGGGGCCTGTCCTGAGCCTGCCGAAGGAGGGAGGGTGTGGGTTTCGACTGGTATAACGTATTTTTACGGGCTTACCCATCAAAAAACGATAGGTAAATGGCTGCTTAAATCGTGTTCCTACGATATTGTGCTATTGGCGGAAAAATGGAATAACACCATACCTTGATGAGTTAAAGCAAAACGGCGACCCCAAGGCCGCCGTTTTTTTAATGCTGAATACCCTCCCGTTTCAAGTTGGGCGTTTGCGCATGGCGCCCAGTCCGAGCAGGCCGATTCCCAGCAGGGTCAAAGCACCGGGTTCGGGAATGACGGTTACTTTCAGGTTGTCCAGCCCCACGGCCGAATTATCGTTTCCGGTGCCTTCCACGAGCCGGAAATTCAGGGAAGAGGGGGCGGCAGCCAACGTGGCATAGGGAACCAGGAGGCTGAAGGCGCCGCGTGTGGAGACGGAGGGTGCGCCGAAGTTTAGCAGGTTGACGGTGCTGGCGTCTGCCAGGATCAACTCCGCAACAAAACTATCGGGGTTGGAGATGTTGTTGGAATCGAACACGTAATCAAAGGCGATATCCAGCCATCTCGGGGAGCTGAGGATAACCGTGTCCAAAGTGAATTGGATCGACATCGTGGAAGAGGCGGTAGTGTTGTCTCCGCCGTTGGGCAGGCCGCCCAGGTGGCCGCTATTGTCGCCGATGACCAGAAACAGGTTGCCGGCCGCGCCGAAGAAGTTGTCGAAGCTGGTGTCGCCGAAATTGGCCGGGCCAGAACTTCCGTCGATGGCGTTATCGCCCCGGCGCACGTTGAAAGCGGCAGCCGAGGCATTGCCGTCGTCGGCGTCACCGTCGCCGGTGTTGGCAAAGGATGCCAGCGGAGCGCCGCCCAGTTGGCCGGGGTTGTTGGCGAGGATATCCTGCACGGTGCGCACCGTTGTAGCTGCGCCGAGGCCGGTCACGCCCTGGAAGTTTTCATCCAGAAGCACCTGGGTCGGCGCGGCGGCAACTGCACCCGACGCAAGCAGCGCGGCTGCGGCTATCGGTAATGCCAGCCGGGATTTGTTGAACTGGGATTTCTTGGACATGGTTTTTTCCTGGTGTTTTGTTGGTTATTGATGCCGGGCGCAGTTATTTGTTGTCCTAATATGCCTATTCCACTTTTTGCCGTTCAAATCTTTTCGGATCGGACGCATATTCCATGCCAATAATGTGGATGTTTTAATAATTAACGGAATAACAATAGGTTACATGTTTGTCATTTTATATTTTGATACAAATACCAACTTGATCTAATGTGTTTGTAAAGAAAATCGACACCTGTTTTCCCGGTTATCATCTTGCCGAGGTGCAAAACTGCTATCTGGCGTGGCTTTTGCCCGCCGCTTCATTTATCATGCCAGGCTGGTTGGTTCGGTGCGTTTTGCACAAGAGAACAAAAGCGACACAACAACCGCAGCAGGTTGTTGGGTCGCAGCAAAGAATTGGCGGGTCTCCCCGCATTGCAGATTGGTGAACCTGGTCAGGTCCGGAAGGAAGCAGCCACAACTGATTACTGCAAGTGCCGGGGGTAAGGCTCGCCTCCTATTTTGTAACGGGGAAGAGACGATGAAAAAAGCCGGTTTGCTGATGGGTGCGTTGCTGTTCAGCGGTAATGTGTTCGCTGTGGACGGCGTATCCATTGAATATGGCAATGGCGATGCGACGGATATGGCGCGCGCCGGGGCTATCTGGAACTGGGATAAGCAATGGTTCGCCGACGGGAACTGGCTGGTGGCCGGTTTCTGGGAGGCTTCACTGGGCAGTTGGCGCGGGCATAGTGCGGCGGGTGACAACCAGACGGTTACGGATGTGGGGATTACGCCGGTATTCCGTTTGCAGCAAAAAAATCCGGGTGGGTTTGCGCCCTATGCGGAGGCGGCCATCGGTTTCCATCTGATTACACCGACTTTCGTCAATGCGGATCGCAAGTTCGGCAGCGCCTTCC
>SCPW01000443.1 GCA_004298605.1 Gallionella sp. | reverse complement strand
CGCAGCAGGCAACGCTCTCTTTGCGGCGCGGCGACGAGCGCATCATGGACACGTTCACCGCGCAGTTCGAGCGCACCCTGATCCTGCAGGCGCTGCATCATACCGGCGGGCGGCGCATCGAAGCCGCGACCCTGCTCGGCATCGGGCGCAACACTCTGACACGCAAGATTCAGGAACTGGGTTTGGAAAATCAGGGCGAGTAGCGGGCTTGAAAAAGCGCCATTGACCGTTGGCGCGCATGGCTCCTATTGCGGGTCGGGTTATTCCGCCAGCAGACCTTGCGCGACCAGTTCTTCATAGGCGCAAACCTGGTTCCGGCCATGCTCCTTGGCGAAATAGAGCGCCAGGTCGGCGCGGTTGATCGACTCTGCCGGCAACTCGTTTTCGCGGATTAATGCTACACCCGTGCTGGCCGTTACCCGCCCGACCTGTGGAAAGCAGTAGTTGTCCACTTTTGCGCGGAACCGATCCAGGACAATCTGTGCCTGCCTGATATCGATGTTGTTGAGGAGCGCTACAAATTCCTCACCGCCGTAGCGGAACAGGTGGTCGTTCTCGCGGAAACTCCCGCGCATCAGGTTTGCGAACAGCAGCAGCACTTCATCACCGTAGATATGCCCGAATGTGTCGTTGACGCGCTTGAAGTGGTCAATGTCAAACATGGCAAGGCAATAATTCCCCGCCGATTTGTCCGAAGTGCGCCTGTGCCTGTTTTGCAATGTCCGGAGTACCCTGGTTATTTGCGCGGTCAAGGTTTTGCGGTTCAATAATCCGGTCAGGTTGTCGCGCTCGTTATCATCGAGGAGCGAAAGGAAATGTTGATAAAACTCCAGCAGCATGGAAAGGGCTTGCCGGGTATTGGCGTCGTTGCGGGCATTTCCGATCTGGCAATAACCCGAAAGCTCCGCATTCGCGCCTCTCAGTGGCAGGATCAGGTTTTTTTCACGCTTTGCCGTGCCTTGGAACATATCCGCCACATTTGATTTTGAAAGCTGTTCGGCGAGTTCAGGGTTGTCGGAAAGCGGGAAAGCCCTGGTTCCCGGCTCTTGTTGTGAAGCGATTTCACTGTTGATGAAATGGAGGACCGGTACGGCGGATATTTCTTTTTTGCTCGATTTCAGGCGATAAAAGGTTAATGTTTTCGCCTCGGTCAGGCGGCTGACCGTCCGCCCGAAAGAAGTCTCCAGCGCGAGTTGCTCACGCTGTTTGACCATTTCGACAATTGAAGCAAGCAACTCCTCGATCTGCTGGTCTTCGGACGGTAATTTGATTTGAAGCGCGTATTTTGCGGTGTCCATGGATTTGCGACCCTGTTTTATTTTCCCTTGAATAGCCTGTCCAGCAGCTTACCATGTATCCCGCCGAATCCGCCATTACTCATCACCAGTATATGGTCGCCGGGCCGTGCGGCTGCGGCAATGGAAGCAATCAACGCGTCGAGGCCATCTTCGACCGTTGCATGGCTGCCCAGCGGAGCCAGTGCGCCGCGCGCGTCCCAACCGAGGTTCCCGGCATAGCAGAACACCAGATCGGCATCCTTCAAGCTGCCGGGCAGCGCATCTTTCATCACGCCCAGCTTCATGGTGTTGGAGCGCGGCTCCAGCACCGCCAGGATGCGCGCCTCGCCGACCTTGTGGCGCAAGCCGCCCACCGTGGTGGCGATGGCGGTGGGATGGTGGGCGAAATCATCGTAAACGGTAATGCCGTTCACCACGCCACGCACTTCCATGCGACGTTTCACATTCTTGAATCCGGTCAACGCCGCCAGGCCTTGCGCTGCGGGCACGCCCGCATGGCGCGCGGCGGCGAGCGCGGCGAGCGCGTTCTGGCGGTTGTGTTCGCCGGATAATTCCCAGTGCAGGGCGCCCTGATCTTCGCCGCGCAACGATACGCGGTTGCCGGCATCGATATTCCAGCCATCCTCGGCGCCGAAGCGCTCCACCGGGGTCCAGCAGCCGCGCTGCAACACCCGATCCAGCGCGGCCTCGCGGCCATTGCTGACGATCAGGCCGTTGCCGGGAACAGTGCGCACCAGATGGTGGAACTGCGTTTCGATCGCGGCAAGGTCGGCAAAAATATCGGCATGGTCGAACTCCAGATTATTCAGGATCACGGTGCGCGGATGGTAATGCACGAACTTGGAACGCTTGTCGAAAAACGCGGTATCGTATTCATCCGCCTCGATGATGAAAAACGGCGAATCGGTGAGGCGTGCGGAAACCCCAAAGTTTTGTGGTACGCCGCCGATCAGAAAGCCGGGGTTCAATCCGGCATATTCCAGTATCCACGCCAGCATCGCGCTGGTGGTGGTTTTGCCGTGCGTGCCCGCGACGCCCAACACCCACCGGTCGTGCAGGATAGTTTGCGCCAGCCATTGCGGGCCCGAGACATAAGGCAGGTTGCGGTTGAGGATTTCTTCCATCAGCGGATTGCCGCGCGTGACGACATTGCCGACCACGAAAACGTCCGGTTTGAGGCTGAGCTGCTCCGCACCGAAGCCTTCGATCAGCGCTATGCCTTGCGCTTCCAGTTGCGCGCTCATCGGCGGGTAGACATTGGCGTCGCAACCGGTGACGTGATGCCCGGCCCGCTTTGCGAGCGCCGCGATGCCGCCCATGAAAGTGCCGCAAATTCCCAGAATATGGATATGCATAAAATCCTTGATCGCTACGCCCGGAAAATAAAATACACCGCGCCCATCAAACACACGGCGGCATACAGGTAATCCATCTTGAGCGGCTGTTGCATGTACCAGACAGAAAACGGCACAAACACCGACAGCGTGATGGCTTCTTGCAGGATTTTTAACTGTGCGAGATTCAGCGTGCCATAGCCGATGCGGTTCGCCGGCACTTGCAGCAAATACTCAAACAGCGCGATGCCCCAACTGATCAGCGCGGCGATGTACCAAGGCGACTGGCCGAGATTTTTGAGATGCCCGTACCACGCGAAAGTCATGAACACGTTGGAGGCAACCAGCAACAGCGTGGTCAGCAGCAACGGATGGGTCGGCAACGCGTTCACTTTTACTGTTCCGTTTCACTCAGCGGGAAGTGCGGGGCGGAAGCGGGTGCGCCCGGCGCCCGCATAAAGCCTGTTTAGTGGACGGCGAGCAGCTCGACATCGAACACCAGCGTCGCGTTCGGCGGGATCACGCCGCCTGCGCCGCGCGCGCCATAGCCGAGGTTTGCGGGAATAATCAGCGTGCGTTGCCCGCCGGCCTTCATGCCATCGACCCCTTGATCCCAACCTTTGATGACATGCCCCGCGCCGAGCGGAAAATCGAACGGT
The DNA here is from genome assembly GCA_004298605.1 of Gallionella sp. Classification (GTDB taxonomy): domain Bacteria; phylum Pseudomonadota; class Gammaproteobacteria; order Burkholderiales; family Gallionellaceae; genus Gallionella. The sequence goes on along the minus strand of SCPW01000443.1, from coordinate 175 downwards.
TGCCCGCGATCGCGCGAACTGTCAAATTTTTTGCCGCGATGTTCGGGGGCGGCATCGTCGTACAGCCAGCCGGTGTAATGCACCACAACCTGTTTTCCGGCGGTCGCCAGCGCGCCCTCACCCAGCTTGTTATCGGTTTTAATCAGTTCGGTCATGTTGCGCTTCTCCATTTTGG
>SCPW01000442.1 GCA_004298605.1 Gallionella sp. | reverse complement strand
CGACAGCGTCGGCGCGTACCTGTTTGTGGACATGGCGCACTACGCCGGTTTGATTGCGGCGGGCGTGTATCCCAGCCCGGTCGGCATCGCGGATTTCGTCACCAGCACCACCCACAAAACCCTGCGCGGCCCGCGCGGCGGGATTATTCTGGCCAAGGCGGAATTCGAGAAAGCGCTGAACTCGGCCATTTTCCCCGGTATCCAGGGCGGCCCGCTGATGCATGTGATCGCCGCCAAGGCGGTCGCATTCAAGGAAGCGGCCAGCAAGGAGTTCAAGGAATACCAGATTCAGGTAGTAGACAACGCGCGCGTGATGACCAAAGTATTGCAGGAGCGCGGCCTGCGCATCGTGTCAGGGCGCACCGACAGCCACGTGTTCCTGGTGGATTTGCAGGCCAAAAACATCACCGGCAAGGATGCCGAAGCCGCGCTGGGGCGCGCGCACATCACGGTGAACAAGAACTCCATCCCCAATGACCCGCAAAAACCGTTCGTCACCAGCGGCATCCGCATTGGCAGCCCGGCGATGACCACGCGCGGCTTCAAGGAACTGGAAGCGGAAAAACTCTCGCACATGATCGCGGACGTGCTGGACGCGCCGAACGACGACGCGGTGATCGCGCGCGTGGCCGGCGAGGTAAAGCTGTTGTGCGACAAGTTTCCGGTGTATGGCGACTAAAGCGAGAAGGGAGAAGGGGGAAGAGGGAAGGGTAACTGCGGTTTCCCTCCCTTCCCCCTTCCCCCTTCCCCCTTCCCCATGAAGTGCCCCTTCTGTAAAGGCGAAAACACCCAAGTGGTGGACACCCGCGAAAGCGAGGAAGGCGACAGCATCCGCCGCCGCCGCCGCTGCCTGTCATGCGATAAACGCTTCACCACTTATGAGACCGTGGAGTTGCGCATGCCGCAGGTGGTCAAGCAGAACGGGATGCGCAGCGAGTTCGATGCGGCGAAGCTGCGCACCAGTTTCAGCCGCGCGCTGCACAAACGTCCGGTGTCTACCGAGCTGGTAGATGCGGCGATAGATCACGTCACGCAAAAAGTTTTCGCGCTGGGCGAGCGCGAAGTCGGCACGCGCCAGATCGGCGAGATGGTGATGAAAGAATTGCTCAAGCTCGACAAGGTGGCCTACATCCGCTTCGCTTCGGTATATAAAAGTTTCCAGGACGTGGGCGATTTCACCGAAGCGGTCGAGGCGGTGCGCAAAACGCCCGCGCGCAAAGCTGCGGCTCGCGGCAGCAAACAGACAGCCTGACATGCTTGCCGCGCAAGACAGCGTGTTCATGGCGCAAGCGTTGCGGCTGGCCGAGCAGGGTTTGTATGGCACCAGCCCCAACCCGCGCGTCGGCTGTGTGCTGGTGCGTGACGGCAAAAGCGTGGGTAGTGGCTGGCATCAGCGTGCCGGTGAGCCGCATGCCGAAGTGTATGCGCTGCGTGAAGCAGGCGAAGCGGCGCGCGGTGCGACGGCTTATGTCACGCTGGAACCGTGCAGCCATCACGGGCGCACGCCGCCCTGCGCCGAGGCCTTGATCGCGGCGGGGGTGGCGCGCGTGGTGGTCGCGGTGCAAGACCCGAACCCGCAGGTGGCGGGCGCGGGCATCGCCACATTGCGCGCGGCGGGTATCGAGGTTGAAAGCGGCTTGATGGAAGCGGCGGCGCGCGAACTGAATGTCGGTTTTTTTGCGCGCATGACGCGCGGTGCGCCGTGGCTG
>SCPW01000441.1 GCA_004298605.1 Gallionella sp. | reverse complement strand
CGCCACGCCTGCCGGTTTAAGCAACGCTACAAAGCCACCGACAAAATCATTGATATCCGGCACATGCGCCAACACATTATTAGCGGCTGTCAGGTCGGCTTGCTTGCTTTGCGCTGCAAGTTGCTGAGCCAGCTTTACACCGAAAAACGCTTCAACGATTTCGATGCCCTTGGCGCGTGCTGCATCAGCCGTGCTGGTGGTAGGCTCAATACCCAGACAAGGAATACCGCGTATTTTGGCGTACTGCAACAGATAGCCATCATTCGCCGCTACCTCGACGATATGGGAATTTGTATTCAGAGAAAAACGTTGCGCCATGTCTGCAATATATTGTTCGGCATGTTTTAACCAAGTCGTTGAGAAAGAACTGAAGTAAGCGTAATCGGCGGAGAACAGCTCGCCTGCTCCGGCATAGTCTTCGGTTTGTGCCAACCAGCATTCGGTGCATACCAGCACACGCAAAGGGAAATACTTTTCCGGTGCGTGCAACGTCTGTTTGGTGAGATAGGCGTTGGACGGTGGGGCTGCGCCCAGGTCAATCAGCGGCAAAGTTAATTCGGCGCGGCAGTGGCGGCATTTCATAAAACAATTCCCTGGAAATCTGAGCTGATTAACGGATGATTGCGGTCACGGTCTGAAAGATCATTTATCGGCAAAGGCCAAGCGATTTTCAGTCTTGGATCTGCCACATTCAGCGCGCCTTCGGCCTGTGGATGATAGGCGGCAGTGTGCAGGTAAATTAGCTCGCAGTCCTCGGCCAGCGTCTGGAAACCGTGAGCGTAGCCTTCCGGGATAAGCAGGCTTTTACGATTTGCGGCGGAGAGTATTTCGCCATGCCATTGCAAAAATGTGGGCGAGTCGCGCCGTAGATCAACCGCCACGTCCAGTATCTTCCCCTTCAAACAACTCACCAACTTGGCCTCGGCATGCGGCGGATGCTGAAAGTGCAGGCCTCGCACCGCGCCTCTCTGGCGCGTGAGGGTGTGGTTGATTTGGGCGATAGATTTCTTAATGCCTGCTTCACCAAATTCCTCCATACAGTAAAAACGCGACAGGAAGCCGCGATGGTCTTCAATCGCCTTGCGCTGCACCAGCTTCAGCCCGGTTAAAGGTGTCGGAATAAAATCGAAGCGCGACATGGTTAATCGTTTTGCCGCAGAGATTGATAGTTGGTGATTTGCGTCAATGTGGCTGAGAGCATGTCTTCGGCCTTGCGCCACGCCTCATGCCACTCCAGCGTTTTGTGCAGGGCGGCCTGCAAACGCCAGCGTGGTTTCCAACTTAACTGATCGTGCGCCTTGCTGCTATCCAGTTTGAGATAGTGCGCTTCGTGCGGTTGCGGTGTCTCGTTGCACTGCCAGTTCACGTCTTTGCGCATTCCAGCCAAGTGCTCGACAATCCATTGCACCGAACGGGCATCTTCATCGGATGGTCCGAAATTCCAAGCTTCGGCAAAAACTGCGCCATCGGCATACAGCCGCTCAGCCAACATCAAATAACCGGATAGCGGCTCCAGCACATGTTGCCAAGGCCGCGTGGATTGTGGTGAGCGGATATTCAATGTTTCACCTGCATCCATGGCGCGCAGAAAATCGGGGATCAACCGGTCTGCCGCCCAGTCACCGCCACCAATCACATTGCCGGCTCTAGCGGTTGCCAGAGCGACGCCGGCGGGCTCAAGAAAAGAACGCCGATAGGCAGCTGTCGCCAATTCGGCGCAGCCCTTGCTGCTGGAATACGGATCGAAACCACCCATCGGTTCGTTCTCGCGGTAGCCCCACACCCATTCTCGGTTTTCATAGCATTTGTCCGTGGTGACATTCACCACCGCTTTCACACCGGGTGTGGCACGTATAGCTTCAAGCAAATGCACCGTCCCCATCACGTTCACGGCATAAGTTTCCACTGGTTGTGCGTAGGAGTAGCGCACCAGGGGTTGTGCGGCCAAATGAAAAACAATTTCCGGGTGAGCTGCTTGCATGGCATGCCGGAGTTTGTCCGCATCGCGGATGTCGGCAATTTCGCTGCTTGCCATGCCTTTGCTAACTGCTGCCACGGTAAAAAGATTCGGTTCTGTCGGCGGGTTGAGCGCATAGCCATGAACTTCCGCGCCCATGGCTTGCAGCCATAGCGAAAGCCAGCCGCCTTTGAATCCTGTGTGTCCGGTCAGGAACACGCGCTTGCCACGCCAGAAACTTGGGTTCACTTCCACATCTTCCATGGAGCTTTGCCGCCTTGCCAAAGATATTCCAGTTGATTCTTGTCGCGCAGTGTGTCCATGGGCTGCCAGAATCCGCTGTGCTCATAAGCCATGAGTTCCCCTTTAGACGCAAGTTTACTCAGTGGCTCACCTTCCCACGAAGAACTATCATCATCGATCAAGTCTATGCACCTTGGCGATAATACAAAAAATCCACCGTTAATCCACCCGCCATCTCCCTGAGGCTTTTCAATAAAACCGCGAACAGCATTCCCATCCATATTGAGCGCCCCATAACGACCCGGGGGCTGCACCGCTGTGACGGTTGCACGCTTGCCATGCTGTTTGTGGAAAGCCACTAACCCGGTAATATCAATATCCGCTACGCCGTCGCCGTAGGTAAAACAAAACGCTTCCTCGTCTTTCACATATTGGGCTACGCGTTTCAACCGCCCGCCCGTCATGGTGTCATCTCCGGTATCAACCAATGTGACACGCCACGGCTCGGCATTGCGCTGATGCACTTCCATCTGGTTGTGCTGCATGTCGAATGTCACATCGGACATGTGCAGGAAATAGTTGGCGAAGTATTCTTTGATCATGTAGCCCTTATAGCCGCAGCAAACGACGAAGTCGTTAATGTCGTGCGCGGAGTAAATTTTCATGATGTGCCAGAGAATTGGGCGCCCGCCAATTTTTATCATGGGCTTGGGGCGAGTGGATGTCTCCTCACTAATCCTGGTGCCGAGTCCCCCGGCAAGAATGATTACTTTCATGATGTTCTATAGACCTACCAAATTTTTCATGGTCATCCAATTTTGGAAAATAGCCCATGTTATTACGGCCTTGCCGCAAAATTGGCTGAACGCCGAAGGCGTTGTATTTTCAATCCGTTATGGGTTGAAGTAACAACGCCGCTGATTGTATAACACTCAAATGCAGTCAAACAAATTGACAATTACTTGCTTGTACATGACGTAGCACGCTGTTGCAAAATTAGAACGATTTCTTCGTCATGGTCAGGGTTAAATCGCATCCATATCCATTCCACATAAAGCAAAAACATCCCCAGCAACTGAGTTATGAATGGGAGGCTACCCCCGATAATTGTGAGGCCTCTGCTGCGAGCCACATTCGTTGTTAGTGTCAGATTGGCCGGTCGGCATTTGATTATTTGCAGGGTTGGATGTTAAGGCTATGCAACATGGTTTTGAGTGGATGCCAGCAATGTGAATTTGAAGTAAACTCGCGCATCAGGCAGTTCTGTAGCTTAGCTTCTAAAAATTCTGGTTTCGTCATTCCGGCCTGCGCCGGAATGACGCAGTTTTGTGCCAATGGGTTATTTTGGCTTAAACATTAAACGTGTAAAGGTGCTACGTTGCAAAATAAATCCGTTCCCGGCTTTGATGGTTTCGATCAAATTGTAAACGATATTCGGCGGGATGCAGGAGACCTTTCGCGCATCGTGTTTGTTTGGGGGAATTTCAACGTAATTCATCCCGGGCATTTGAGGTTGTTGAATTTCGCCGCCGAGTGCGGAGATTTCCTGGTGGTCGGGGTCACCGATGATAGCAGGCCGGGAACCTTGGTGCCGGAACAATTTCGCCTGGAAGGGGTTCGGGCAATTAGTGCGGTGGATTATGCCTTTCTGCTGCATATTCCACCCGAAGACTTTATTGCCGCGCTGCTGCCCGATATTGTGGTTAAGGGCAAGGAGCACGAACAACACTTTAACCCTGAACAGCCAGTCGTAGAAGGCTATGGTGGCAAGCTGCTCTTTAGCTCTGGCGAAGTGCGCTTTTCGTCGATGGATCTTTTGCAGCGGGAGTTGCGCGAATCCAACCTGTCCACCATCAGCAAGCCAAGCGATTTTCCGGAGCGGCATGGATTCGATATGGCCAAACTGGCCACTTACGTACGGCAGTTTTCCGCCTTGAAGGTCGTGGTCATCGGGGATTTGATTGTCGACGAATATATTACCTGCGATCCACTGGGTATGTCGCAGGAGGATCCCACTATTGTGGTTACTCCGATCAAGCGGGATCTGTTCGTGGGAGGCGCCGGCATCGTGGCTGCGCACGCTCATGGGTTGGGAGCCAGTGTTGATTTTTTTGGGGTTGCCGGCAATGACGGGGCGTCCGTTTTTGCCCGGGATACGCTTGGTTCATATGGCGTAGCGGGGAATTTAATTATTGATGATAGCCGCCCCACCACTCTGAAACAGCGCTTTCGGGCCCGTGGCAAAACCCTGCTCAGGGTGAGCCATTTGCGCCAGCATGACATCAGCCAAGAATTAATCAAGGATGTGTTAGAGCGTTTGCTGCCGCTCATAGAAAATGCGGATCTGCTGGTGTTTTCGGACTTCAATTACGGCTGTTTACCACAATCGCTGGTAGATGAGTTGATAGGACATTGTGTGCATTTTGGTGTAATTATGGTTGCCGATAGCCAGTCGTCATCTCAAATCGGCGATATTTCGCGCTTTCAGGGGATGCATCTGATTACACCGACGGAGCATGAAGCGCGGCTGGCAGTGCGTGATTCTGGATCGGGTTTGGCAGTGTTGGCAGATACGCTGCACAGCAAGGCCAAGGCGGGGAATGTGTTTATTACGATGGGTGCCGAAGGATTGTTAGTTCACGCACCCAGTAACCCAAGTAATGGTCTGACGACCGACCAGCTACCCGCATTTAACAGTGCGCCCAAAGATGTTTCTGGCGCGGGCGATTCACTTTTAATTTGCGCATCGTTGGCCTTGGCGGTTGGCGCGACAGTGTGGGAAAGCGCCTATTTGGGGTCGATTGCGTCGGCCTGCCAGGTTGGTCGTGTCGGTAATACGCCGTTGTCGGCGAATGAGATTATTCAGGAATTATCGCTATGAGGGCCTTGTTGCTGGCCGCTGGATTTGGAACTCGTTTGCGGCCAATTACGGATCACATACCCAAGTGCCTGGTTCCGATACAGGGCAAACCATTACTTGGATACTGGCTCGATTTGCTGCTGGGTGACGGAGTAGAGAGGATTCTGGTCAATACGCACTACCTGCCTGATGCTGTAAGGCAATTTGTGGCTGATTCTTCATGGCGCGGCTCGATTGATTTTGTTCATGAAAATACGTTGCTTGGTACGGGCGGGACGGTCTTGGCCAATCGCAAATTTTTCTCTGATGAGCCTTTTATGGTTGCTCATGCGGACAATCTAACCCGCTTCGATGCATCAGAATTTATCAATGCTCATCGTAATCGCCCGCAAGAGGTTGAAATTACGATGATGACATTTGATACGGATGCGCCCCAGACTTGCGGAATTGTCGAGCAGGATGCGCGAGGGATTGTCCTGCGGTTTCACGAAAAATCAGCCTCGCCGCCGGGTAAACGCGCCAATGCGGCTGTTTATATATTCGAACCGAGTGTTTTGGACTTTCTGGAATCACTCAATAAAAAAGAAATCGATTTGAGCCTGGAAGTTTTGCCACATTATCTTGGACGCATGCAGTGTTTCCATAATTCGGATTACCATCGAGACATTGGGAACGCTGATAGCCTTCGATTAGCGCAGTTAGAATTTTGATTTCGGACACCAAGCCGTTGTTGCACACCGTGGCTGCCAGCAGAAACAGAATAGCGGTGATCGTTGTTAACTTTAACGGTGGGGCAATGTTGCTGCGTTGTCTGGAAAGTATACGCACCCAGACCCTGCAACCATCGCGAGTTATTGTCATAGACAACGCCAGTAGCGATGGTTCGGAGGCGGCGGCAGCCAAAGCCTTCCCCGAATTTACCATCGTGGCATTAAATGAAAACTGCGGTTTTGCGGCGGCAAATAATTATGCGGTAAAAATTGCGGATGACTGCGAATGGCTGGCCTTGCTTAATCCGGATGCGTATGCAGCGCAAAACTGGCTGGAGAGATTGCTTGACGCTGCCCAGCGCAATAATGGATTTTCAGTATTTGGAACGCGGATGTTGATGGACAATGATCCATCTCTGCTGGATGGGGTTGGCGATGTTTACCATATCAGCGGGCTTGCCTGGCGCAAAGGGCATGGTATGCCTGCCTATGGCCGATTTGAGGAGCCTGTAGAAATCATTTCACCGTGCGCGGCCGCGGCACTTTATTGTCGCCAAGGCTTTCTTGCGGTTGGTGGATTTGACGAAGATTATTTCTGTTATATGGAAGATGTCGATCTGGGGCTTCGCTTCCACTTGTTTGGATTGCGCTGCCTCTATGTGCCTGGCTCATTAGTCAGGCACACAGGGGCGGCACTTACCGGAAATCACAGCGATTTCTCCATTTATCACGGCCATCGTAATCTGGTTTGGACGTATATCAAAAATATGCCCGGGGCGCTTTTCTGGTTGCTGCTGCCGGTTCATCTCGCTTTGAATATAGTGGCCATTGTATGGTTTACCCTCCATGGGCAGGGTAGGGTTATCTTGAGCGCAAAATGGGATGCTTTATGTGGGATTCCAAAAATGTGGAGTAAGCGGCACTATATTCAAAAAAATCGTGTTGTCTCGATAGGTGAATTTTGGCATTTTCTCAACAAGAGCTTGTTGCTTGGCCGGCGAGGTTGATAAACGCCAGCAGGCAAATTCGAGATTCTCACGGATAAACTTTCCAACAATAAATGCCATGCCATCAGAATACGATTATGTAGTAGTAGGGGCGGGGATTGTAGGCCTCGCAGTCGCCAATGAGATTAAGTCGCGCCGACCGGCAGCTCGTGTAGCTGTGCTTGAGAAAGAACGGGAGCCGGGCCAACATGCAAGTGGACGGAACAGTGGAGTCTTGCATTGCGGCATTTATTACGCGAGCGATACGGTCAAGGCTCAGGTTTGCGCGAAAGGCGGAGAGAGGATGATGAAGTTCGCTCAAGAACACTCTATCCCCTTTAAAAAATCAGGGAAGGTAATTCTCGCAACTTCGATAAATGACATACCCACTGTTGATCGCTTGCTCCGCAATGCTGCCGCGAACGGGATTCATGCCTATAAAATTGGCAGTTCAGAGTTGCGGGAGATTGAGCCTCATGCGGCCCATGCTGAAGCGGCTGTTTATTGTCCTGATACGGCGGTTATTGATAGCCGCGCTGTGCTTGAGAGACTTTGTTCCTTGCTGAAACAGCAAGGGGTGGACTTTTTCTGGGGGTGTGAGGCGCTGGCATCTTTTGGAAGCAATCAGTTGAACACAAGTGAGGGGCTGTTTTCTTTTGGATTCTTGTTTAATTGCGCCGGGGCATATGCGGATACGCTTGCAAAGAAATTTGGATTAGCCAGAGACCTTGCTTTGATCCCGTTTAAAGGTATTTATTGGAAGCTGAGCGAGAGGTCAAACCACTTGGTTCGATCCAATATTTACCCGGTTCCGGATGTTTCGCTGCCTTTTCTTGGCGTGCATCTTACTCGTGTGATAAGCGGGGATGTTTACGTTGGACCTACGGCTATTCCCGCTTTGGGAAGGGAAAATTACGGGATTTTTCAAGGGGCGCATGCCGGTGAGGCTGCGGGGATATTAGGGCGGCTGGCGGGCATGTATTTTCGCAATTCAAATAATTTCAGGGCTCTGGCTCACGCTGAATTAGCCAAGTACAGCAAGTCCAATTTCCTTTCTGCGGCCCAACAACTTGTCCCTTCTCTTGTTGATGGTGATTTGGTTCATACGCCTAAGGCAGGCATTCGCCCACAACTTGTAAATGTGCGGACTCATAGCCTAGAAATGGATTATATTTTCGAACAAACCGATAGTTCTATTCATGTTTTAAATTCAATATCTCCTGCTTTTACTAGCTCGCTCGCCTTTGCAGAAATGATTGTTGATCGTAGCAACGCGGTTTAATGCGTATCTGGGGTCATTGCTATCTGCTGATCGTACGGCACAGTTGAAGAAGGCCGCGTAATGAGCGCGTTAAGAAATACGGATTATAGGGGCAAGGTCATGATTTTAGTAACCGGCAGCGCGGGCTTTATCGGCGCGAATTTTGTTCTGGATTGGCTCGCGCAACATGACGGGATCGTTATCGGCCTGGATAAGCTGACCTATGCGGGGAATCTGGAGAATCTCGTTTCCCTGAAAGACGATCCGCGCCACATTTTTGTGCGCGGCGACATCGGCGATGCGGGGTTGGTGGGCAAGCTGCTGGCGCAATATCATCCGTGCGCCGTCATCAATTTTGCGGCGGAAAGCCATGTGGATCGCTCCATCCACGGCCCCGAAGATTTCATTCAAACCAACATCGTCGGCACCTTCCATTTGCTTGAAGCGGCGCGCGCCTATTGGTCTGGTTTGGCGGAACCGGAAAAGACCGGCTTCCGATTTCTGCATGTTTCCACCGACGAAGTATATGGCTCGCTCGCGAAGGATGAACCGGCGTTCGGCGAGACGCATCGCTATGAGCCGAACAGCCCTTACTCCGCCAGCAAGGCCGCCAGCGACCATCTGGTGCGCGCCTACCATCACACCTACGGGCTGCCGGTGCTCACTACCAACTGTTCCAATAACTATGGGCCGTACCACTTCCCGGAAAAACTCATCCCCCTGATGATCGTCAACGCCCTCGCGGGCAAACCGCTGCCGGTGTATGGGGATGGACAGCAAATTCGCGACTGGCTTTACGTCAAGGATCATTGTGCCGCGATCCGGTGTGTGCTGGAAAAAGGCCGCCTGGGCGAAACCTACAACATCGGCGGTTGGAACGAGAAAGCCAACCTCGATATCGTCCACACTGTTTGCGCATTGCTCGATGAGTTGCGCCCGCGAAGCGATGGCAAGTCTTACAGCGAGCAAATTACCTTTGTCACAGACCGCCCCGGCCACGACCGCCGCTATGCCATTGATGCGCGAAAAATTGAAAACGAGCTGGGTTGGAAACCTGCCGAAACTTTTGAGACGGGTATCCGCAAAACTGTGCGGTGGTATCTGGATAATCAAAATTGGGTGAGTAACGTGCAGTCCGGCGCCTACCGGCAATGGGTTGAAAAAAACTACGCGGAACGCGGTTGATGAAAATTCTCCTCCTGGGTAAAAGCGGGCAGGTTGGCTGGGAGTTGCAGCGCAGTCTTGCGCCGCTGGGTGAGTTGATCGCGCTGGATCATGACAGCCGGGAGCTGTGCGGCAACTTGACCGATCTGGAGGGCATCGCGCAAACGGTCCGCAGCGTTGCGCCGGACGTGATCGTCAACGCTGCCGCGCATACTGCGGTGGACAAGGCTGAGAGTGAACCGGAGCTAGCACGCGCCATCAACGCACTTGCGCCCGGTGTGTTGGCGCGGGAAGCACGACGCTGCAACGCATGGCTGATCCACTACTCCACCGACTATGTGTTTGACGGAAGCGGCGACCAGCCCTGGCTGGAGACAGACGCCACCGGGCCGCTCAGCGTGTATGGGACGACCAAGCTGGAAGGCGACCAGCTCATCCGGCAGTCGGCCTGCCAGCACCTGATTTTTCGCACCAGTTGGGTGTACGGCGCGCACGGTGGCAACTTTGCCAAAACCATGCTGAGACTGGCCCGGGAGCGCGACAGCCTTTCCGTCATCGACGACCAGATCGGCGCGCCCACCGGGGCGGATCTGCTGGCCGATGTCACCGCCCATGCCATCCGCACCGCGCGGCAGAGGCCGGAAGTGTCGGGCTTGTACCATCTGGTTGCAGGCGGTGAAACCTCATGGCACGGTTATGCCAGCTTCGTCCTCGATTTTGCCCGGCGTGCGGGCGTCACGCTCAAAGTTGCGCACGATGCGACCCACCCCGTGCCCACCAGCGCCTTTCCCACACCGGCGAGACGCCCGCACAACTCGCGCCTGGATACCACAAAATTGCGGAATACGTTCGATTTGAGCACGCCTGTGTGGCAAACTGGCGTGGCGCGCATGCTCGCCGAAATTCTGGATAAACAATCATGACCCAACGAAAAGGAATCATTCTGGCCGGCGGCTCCGGCACACGCCTGCATCCGGTTACGCTGGCGGTGTCCAAGCAACTTCTGCCGGTTTACGACAAGCCGATGATTTACTACCCGCTGTCCACGCTCATGCTGGCGGGGATACGCGACATTCTGATCATCTCCACCGCGCAGGACACGCCGCGTTTCGAACAATTGCTGGGCGATGGCAGCGCGTGGGGGGTGAATCTGCAATATGCCGTGCAACCTTCGCCGGACGGCCTGGCGCAGGCATTCATCATCGGGCGGGAATTTATCGGCAAGCATCCTTCCGCGCTGGTGCTGGGCGACAATATTTTCTACGGCCACTCTTTCCACCAGCAATTGGAAAACGCGACACAGCGCCCCGATGGCGCGACAGTGTTCGCTTACCATGTGCGCGACCCGGAGCGCTACGGGGTGGTGGAGTTCGACGCAAACGGGCACGCCGTTTCGCTTGAAGAAAAGCCGCCGCAGCCCAAGTCCAACTACGCCGTGACCGGCCTCTACTTTTACGACAATGCGGTGGTGGACATTGCCGCCAACCTCAAGCCCTCCCCGCGCGGCGAGCTGGAAATCACCGACGTCAACCGCACCTACCTTGAGCGCGGCAAGTTATCCGTCGAAATGATGGGGCGCGGTTACGCCTGGCTGGATACCGGCACCCACGAATCGCTGCTCGACGCCAGCCAGTTCATCCAGACCATAGAGCACCGCCAGGGGCTCAAGATTGCCTGTCCGGAAGAAATTGCCTATCGCAAGGGGTTCATTGATGCCGCCCAACTGGAGGCGCTCGCCGCCCCCCTGCTGAAAAGCGGCTATGGCCACTACCTGATGCAGATGTTGGCCGAAAAGATCGCAAGCCAGCCGTGATTGACCAGAGAACCGGAAAACTCAAATGAACGCCATCCCGACCGCCATTCCCGGCCTGCTGATTATCGAACCCAAAGTATTCGGCGACGACAGGGGCTTCTTTTTTGAAAGTTTCAACCGGCGCAAGTTTGCCGGGCTGATTGGCCGCGATGTGGATTTTGTGCAGGACAACCACTCGCGCTCGGCCAAAAACGTACTGCGCGGGCTGCACTACCAAATCCGGCACCCGCAGGGAAAGCTGGTGCGCGTCGTGCAAGGCGCGGTGCTCGATGTGACGGTGGACATCCGCCGCAGTTCGCCCACATTCGGGCAACACTTCGCATTGGAATTGTCCGCCGAAAACAAGCGCATGCTCTGGGTGCCGGAAGGCTTCGCGCACGGCTTTGCCGTTATCTCGGATACGGCGGAGTTTCTGTACAAAACCACGGATTACTGGTTCCCGGAACACGAACGCTGCATACGCTGGAACGACCCGGCGTTGGCGATAGATTGGAAGCTGCAAACCGCCCCCGCCCTTTCCGGAAAGGATGCGCTGGGCAAAACGCTTGCCGGGGCGGAGCTGTTTGCGTGAACAACCGGCACGGCACGCCAATCATCTGTTTATTCCCCGGTTTTCCGCAACACAATCCCGCGAAACCATCCTCCGGCGAGCAGCGGCACATTGCTGGCCACTTCCAATCCCGGCACCGCACTTAATACTTCCTCGAACACCACATCCATTCTCGTAGCGATCCGGCGCGACAGCGGGTTGAGCGCGCGGCGCAGCCAGGCGTGCTGTCGTGGCCGCAGAAATTTGTCGAGAATGATGATGGTGCCGCCGGGTTTCAGCACGCGTGCGGCCTCGCGCAGACACTGCGCGGGCTGCGGCACAACTGCGAGGATGAGGTGCAGCACGACCTGATCGAAATATGCATCGGCAAATGGCAAAGCCATGCTGTCGCCCAGCACCCAATCAACCTGTAGCTCTGCGCCGCGCGACCGCGCGCGTGCCAGCATCGCGGCGTTGAAGTCGAGTGCGGTGTAGTGGTGCAGAGGGGGCAGCAAAGGTAGATCCAGCCCGGTGCCTGCGCCGCTCAACAAAACCTTCCCGGCCACCTCTGCCGGCAAGCTGCGCAGCGACTGAGAACGCGCATGCAGCAACGGGCGGGATATAACCAGATCATAGAACGGCGCAATCAGGCTATAGCTCAATCTGAGCAGCGGGTTTTCTCGATAGGGTTGATCGCGCCCGGTCATGGCAATGGTTGGATGCCGGTGATTTTGGCTTGCGTGATGGCTTGCGCCAGAACTTCAATCGCCCGGGTGCGGGCGAAACTCTTGCGCCATGCCAGCGCGATACGCCGCGACGGTACCGGTTTGGTGAACGGGATGACTTTCAACAAGCGGTTGCGATAGCGCGCACTGTTCGCCGAAGCGGGCAGCACGGTGATGCCCAGACCGGATGCGACCATGTTGCGGATGGTTTCCAGCGAGGTGCCCTGCTGGATATTCGCGCCTTTGCGGCCGAGTTCCGGGCAGGCTTCGGCAACTTGGTTGCTGAAGCAATGGCCGGAATCAAGCAGCAATACTTTCTCCGTTGAGAGTTCCTGAGCTCTGATGCTGCGCCGCTTGACCCAGTGATGCTCACTGCCGACCACGACCTCGAACGGCTCGTCATACAGGGGGTGGGTGAGGATGGCCGAATCGCCGAACGGCAACGCGATGATGATGGCGTCCAGCTTGCCGTTGCGCAGCAGGGTGTCCAGATTGGCGGTGATGTTTTCTTCCACCTCCAGCGGCATTTCTGGCGCAAGTTTTTTCAGCGCGGGAACCAGGCCGGGAAGCAGGTAGGGGCCGATGCTGTAGATGATGCCGACGCGTAGCGTACCGGCCAGTTGGTTCTTGCCTTGCTTGGCGATCTCGCGGATATGCCCGGCTTCTTCCAGCGTGCGTTGCGCGTGCTCGACGATTTGCGCGCCGATAGGGGTGATGGAAATATCGCTTTTCCCGCGCTCGAAAATCTGTACGCCCAACTCCCCTTCGAGCTTCTGTATCGCCAGCGACAGCGCGGGCTGGCTGATGAATGATTTTTCTGCGGCACGGCGGAAATTGCGTTCCTGTGCCACGGCGACGATATAGCGCAGTTCGTTCAAGGTCACGTTGATTTCTCCATGTGATTTGCATAATAAATCAGATCGGTTAATTAATTCAATTAGATTTATTGCTATGCAAAGCTTAAATTGCAGGCCGTGGACATGTAGCCACTTAACCAAGTATTCAGGAGAGCATTATGCAACGACCGGAAATCAAGACCCTCGCCAACCTCGAATCGGCTTTCGCCGGGGAGTCCATGGCGCACATCAAGTATCGCTACTTCGCGAAAATCGCGCGTGCCGCAGGCGATGAGGAAACCGCGCGCGTGTTTGAAGAAACCGCCGATCAGGAAGTTCAACATGCATTCGGGCATCTCGATCTGCTTTACCCGAAAGAAACCATGAGCCCGGCGCGCTGCTTACAGATGGCGATTGAGGGCGAAACTTACGAGTACACCGAAATGTATCCCGGTTTCCTCAAAACGGCACAGTCGGAAGGGCATGCCGCTGCGGTATCCGAAATCAACGAGCAGATTGCCGAATCGAAACAACACGCCGAACGTTTCCGGGCGGTTCTGGAAAAAGCGGCAAAACGTTTCGCGGCCTTGGCTAAAGTGGAAGAGCGTCACGCCAACCAATATCGCGCCGTGTTGGCGAAAATTTCAGCTTAATGAAGGAGAGCAACGTGAAAGTTTGGCAATGTGTGGTTTGCGGTTTTGTTTACGACGAGGCGCGCGGTTTTCCGGAGGAAGGCATCAAGCCCGGCACGGCGTGGGCGGATATTCCAGAAAACTGGGCGTGCCCGGATTGCGGTGTGGCGAAGGCGGATTTTGAGATGGTCGAAGTGGCTTGCTGATTGTGCCAATAATTTTTTAGGGTGTGCTACACCCATCCTACTGGCCGCGCAACGCATAGTCCAACATCAACCCCACGAACACCGCAGCGCCGAACCAGTTGTTGTGCAGAAATGCGGCGAAACAGGCTTCGCGCTGGCGGTGTTTGATTAGCGTGTAGTGATACAGCGCAATGCCGCAAGACGCCAGCAAACCCAGATAATACGCCCATCCCAAGCCGATCATCTGTCCCGCCAGGCCGAGCAGGCCGAGCGTGATGGCGTAGCAGCCCATCACCGCAGCAATATCGTATTTGCCGAAAAACAATGCCGAGGAATGAATGCCGAGGTGGATGTCATCATCGCGGTCCACCATCGCGTATTCGGTGTCGTAGGCAATCGCCCAGAACACGTTGGCGGCGAGCAACAGCCACGCCACGGGCGGCACGCTGCCGAGCTGTGCGGCAAACGCCATCGGGATACCGAAGCCGAACGCGATGCCGAGATAAGCCTGCGGAATGGCGAAGAAGCGTTTGGTGAACGGGTAACTGCCGGCCAGAAATACTGCCGGAACCGACAGCAGCAGGGTCAAATTATTGAGCGGCAAAATCAGAAAAAAAGCGCTGAGCGCGAGGGCTGCCGCCAGCCACAGCGCCTCGCCGGGCGCGATGCGCCCGCTGGTGATGGGGCGTTCGCGGGTGCGCTTGACGTGTTTGTCGATATCGCGGTCCGCGTAGTCGTTGATCGCGCATCCGGCGGAGCGCATCAGCGTGGTGCCGAGCGCAAAAATAAAAACGATGTGCCAGGCGGGTTGCCCGTTGCCCGCGATCCATACCCCCCACAGCGTCGGCCACAGCAGCAGCAGAATGCCGATGGGGCGATGCAGTCGGGTGAGCTGGAAGTAGAGCGAGAGTCGTTCGGCGAGAAGCATGGCTTAATGATAACGCAGGAAGATGGGAATTCTTAAAATACCGTTAAAACCACACCTCCGGCGTTCACCCCACACCCCCATCACTGTCCTGAGCCTGCCGAAGGAGGGAGGGGTATGTTTTGGCCGATGTGGCACAATTTTACAAGCGGTACTTTAGAAGATTCTACCTCCCTTAGCGCGGCAAAATGGATGGAACGTAGTGCGGGCGCCGCCCACCCTACATGCTCATGCGGGGCTACACAACTTTCAATTTTTCCAGCAACGCCCGCAATGCCCTGCCCCGGTGGCTGATGGCGTGTTTCTGTTCGCGTTCCAGTTGCGCGCTGGTTTTGCCAAGCTCCGGTAGCCAGAACAGCGGGTCGTAGCCGAAGCCGCCGTCACCGTCCGGCTGCGGGGCAATCTCGCCGTGCCATTCGCCTTCGGCGATCAGCGGTTGAGGGTCATCGGCGTGGCGCAGCAGCACCAGCACGCAGTAGTAATGCGCGCGGCGATCCGCTATGCCTTGCATTTCACGCAGCAATTTTTCGTTGTTGCGCCCATCCGATTTCGGCTCGCCCGCATAGCGCGCGGAGAACACGCCGGGCGCGCCGCCCAGCGCGGTGACGCAGATGCCGGAGTCATCCGCCAACGCGGGCAGGCCGCTCAAACGGCTGACATGGCGCGCTTTGGCGAGGGCGTTTTCGATGAAGGTAGGGTGCGGCTCTTCGGCTTCTCCGATGCCGAGTTGCGCCTGTGTCAGCACCTCGATGCCGAGCGGCTGCAACAGGAACTGGAATTCGCGCAGCTTGCCGGGGTTATTGGAGGCGATGACGAGTTTTTTCATGTCGCAGGGGCACCTCAATCCGCCAACGCGGCGCGCTGCATCCCGACTAATTCGGCGATGCCGGACTTCGCCAGTTCCAGCAGTTCGTCCATCTCGGCGCGGGTGAAGGGGTGGCCTTCTGCGGTGCCCTGCACTTCGACAAAATGCCCGTTGCCCAGCATCACCACATTCATGTCGGTGTCGCAGGCCGAGTCTTCGGCGTAATCCAGATCCAGCACCGGCGTGCCCCGGTAAATGCCGACGGAAATCGCCGCAACGAAATCCTTGAGCGGTGTTTCTTTAATCAGGCCTTTGGCCAGCAGGCCGCCCACCGCATCGTGCAGCGCGACGAACGCGCCGGTGATGCTGGCGGTGCGCGTGCCGCCGTCGGCCTGGATCACGTCGCAATCAATCTGGATAGTGCGTTCGCCGAGCTTTTGCAAATCCACCACCGCGCGCAGGCTGCGCCCGATCAGCCGCTGGATTTCCTGCGTGCGCCCGGATTGCTTTCCCTTGGCGGCCTCGCGCCCCATGCGTTCGCCGGTGGAGCGCGGCAACATGCCGTATTCCGCCGTTACCCAGCCTTCGCCGCTGCCTTTTTTATGCGGCGGCACGCGCGCTTCGACGCTGGCGGTGCAGATCACTTTGGTGTCGCCGCACTCGATCAGCACCGAGCCTTCGGCGTGTTTGGTGTAGCGGCGCGTGATGTTGATGGGGCGTAACTGGTTGGGCAATCTCTGTGTGGGGCGCATGAAAATACTCGATGTAAGGGTGAAGAAAAAGTCAGGAAATTTCGAGAACGCGGCTGACCGTCCCGGCGGTTTCGTGCGCGGCCTCACCGTTGCCCCAGCGCGCCGCCACGCCGGTGATATTGTCGGAATGGCCGCTTTCGCGTTCCAGCGCGCGCGCGATCAGGTTATCCAGCGCATCTGCGACGGGCGTGGAATCGAATGCCTCCACGAGCTCACGGTCGGCGAACGGGCCCCACAGGCCATCGCTGCAGAGCAGTAAAACATCGCCGGGCCGCAGCGCGACCGGTTCGCCGGGCTCCACGTAAAACAAGCCCTCGGTGCCGCCGAGGCAGTTGATGATCTGGTTGCGTTGCGGATGGGCGCGCGCTTCCTCGGCGGTAATGATGCCCCACTCGACCCACTGGTGTACCACCGAGTGGTCGCGCGTCCTGAACAGCACTGCGCCGTCGCGCAGCAGGTAAAGGCGCGAATCCCCGGCGTGCCCCCAATACACCCTGCCGTCCTGCACCAATGCCGCGACACAGGTTGTCCCCGGAAAGCTGCCGCCCCGGGTATGCGGGAATTTCATGATGCGCTCGTGGGCATGGCGCATGGTGTCGGCCAGGAACAATTGCGGGCCGGCGACAAGCGGCTGCGCTTGCCGGCAAAACGATTCGACAAAAATCCCGATAGCCTGATCCGCGGCCAGCTCGCCGTGCAGATGCCCGCCCATGCCATCCGCCAGCACCAGCAGCAACGCGCCGCTGCTGTAGGCATATGCGGCGCGATCCTGGTTATACCTGCGGTTGCCGATGTGGTTGGCCTGATGTATCGAGAAAAACATGGCTGGGTGGGGGAATCAACATGCGCAATCGTAATATAATGCGCCGTTCCAGCACAGCCTTTTATTCGAAAGCACCGCCATGATTCTCAGTATGACCGGATATGCCGCCGCCGCCGCGGAACTCGACAGCGGCTCATTGACGCTGGAGCTGCGCGCCGTCAACCACCGCTACCTGGACATCCAGTTGCGCATGCCGGATGAATTGCGCGGCTTCGAGGGCGCCATGCGCGAGGCGATTGCCGCGCAATTGCAGCGCGGCAAGGTGGAGTGCCGCACCAACTACGCCGCGCGCGACGCGCAAGGCGGCGCGGCGCTCAACCGCGAGCTCCTGCGGCAGCTCGCCGCGTGGAACAGGGAAGTGCAGGCCGCCCTGCCGGATGCGCGCTCCCTGAGCGTGGCCGACGTGCTGCGCTGGAGCGGCGTGCTGGAAACGCCTGTTGCCTCGGCGGATGAATTGCGCGCCGCGCTGCTCGACCTGCTGCAAGGCGCGTTGCAGGAATTTTCCGCTTCGCGCGCCCGCGAAGGCGAAAAGCTGAAAGACTTCCTGCTGCAGCGCGTGGAAAAAATCGAAGCGTTGCGCAACGGCGTGATGCCGCACGTCCCCGCCGCGATCGCCGCCTACGAGCAAAAGCTCGTCACGCGGTTGCGCGAGGCGATGCAGGTCGCCACCGCACAGGACGCATGGGACGAACGCATCCGCCAGGAAATCACCCTGTTCGCCAGCAAGATCGATGTCGATGAGGAGCTGTCGCGGCTCGCCGGCCACCTCGGCGAAATGCGCCGCATCCTCGCGCAGGGCGGCGCGGTTGGCAAGCGGCTGGACTTCCTGATGCAGGAACTGAACCGCGAAGCCAACACGCTCGGCTCGAAATCGGTGGATGCGGAAGTGTCGCGCAGCGCGATGGAAATGAAAATACTCATCGAGCAGATGCGCGAGCAAATTCAAAACCTGGAGTAAAACATGTCGGGAAACCTGTTTGTCATCAGCGCGCCTTCCGGCGCGGGCAAGACCAGCCTGGTGCATGCCCTGCTCAACATCAACCCGCAGATTAATTTATCGGTTTCCTACACGACGCGCAATCCGCGCCCCGGCGAGCAGGACGGCAAGGACTATCATTTCGTCGACCGCGACACTTTCGTCGACATGGCGGGGCGCGGCGAGTTTCTGGAAAGCGCGGAAGTCTACGGCAACCTTTACGGCACATCGCAAACCTGGATCGGCCAGGAAACCGCAAAGGGGCGCGACATACTTCTGGAAATCGACTGGCAGGGCGCGGCGCAAGTGCGCCGCCTGTTCCCGGAATGCACCAGCATTTTCATCCTGCCGCCGTCGAAGGACGCATTGGAACAACGCCTGAAAGGGCGCGGCAAGGACAAAGAAGAGGTGATCGCAAAACGCATGGCGGCGGTGCGCGACGACGTCGCCCATGTCGCCGAATTCGATTATGTTATCATCAACGACAACCTGAACGAAGCGTTGCGCGAACTCAATGCGGTGATCCTTTCCGCCGGATTGAAATGCGCGAAGCAACTGGCCCGCCATCAGGCATTGATCAACCGATTACAGAACCCGGAGTAAACATGGCACGCATTACCGTCGAAGAATGTCTCATACAAATCCCGAACCGCTTTGAACTGACGCTGGCCGCCGCTTACCGCGCGCGCCAGTTGGCCAATGGCGCAAACCATCTGGTGGGTGAAAGCAATGACAAACCTACCGTCGTCGCGTTGCGCGAAATCAGCGAAGGCAAGGTGGGCAAGGAAATTTTGAACCGGGGCCAGGCTTAGCCCGGCATAAAGGGCGGCTCCAATACCGGTTCTATTTCAAAGGTCATAGCAACCCGGCAGGGGCGCGATGAATCACGCCCCTGCGATATTCCACTATCGCTTGGAAAATGGAATAATGAAACGTTGAAGCCGGAAGAAAAATGAATGTCCGATGCAGACCTGCTCATCGAGGAAGTTTCCGCCTACCTTAAACCGCAGGACGTCGAGCACGTCCGTGCGGCGATCGAGTTCAGCCGCACCGCACATCAAGGCCAGACACGCCAGTCCGGCGATCCGTACATCACCCATCCGATTGCCGTTGCGCGCATCCTCACGACCCTGCATCTCGATGTCCAGGCGATCATTTCCGCGCTTCTGCATGATGTGGTGGAAGACACCGAGATCACTACCGTGCAAGTCGCGGAAAAATTTGGCAAGCCGGTCGCCGATCTGGTCGACGGGTTGAGCAAGCTGGAACGTGTCCAGTTCGAAACACGCGAAGATGCGCAGGCGGAAAATTTCCGCAAGATGCTGCTGGCGATGGCGCGCGATGTGCGCGTTATCCTCATCAAGCTGGCCGACCGCCTCCACAACATGCGCACGCTGGAATCCATGTCGCGCGACAAATGCGAGCGCATCGCCCGCGAGACCATGGAAATCTACGCGCCGATCGCCAACCGCCTCGGCTTGAACGACATCTACCGCGAGCTGCAAGATTTAAGCTTCAAATATCTGCATCCCAACCGCTATGCGGTGCTGGCAAAAGCGCTCAAGGTGGCGCGCGGCAACCGCCGCGAAGTGCTCGGCAAGATACTCGATGCGATCCAGAAACGGCTTGCCGAATCCAGCATCCATGCCGATGTGACGGGCCGCGAAAAGAATATCTACAGCATCTACAAAAAAATGCAGAGCAAATCGCTGGCCTTCGCCGAGGTGCTGGATATCTACGGCTTCCGCGTGCTGGTGGATGATTTCGCTTCCTGCTACGTGGCGATGGGCGCGCTGCATGGCCTGTACAAACCGATACCCGGCAAGTTCAAGGATTACATCGCCATCCCCAAAGTAAACGGCTACCAATCGCTGCACACCACGCTGTTCGGGCCTTTTGGCACACCCATCGAAATCCAGATCCGCACGCACGAGATGCACAGGATCGCCGAGGCTGGCGTCGCTTCGCACTGGCTGTACAAGAGCGGGCACACCTCGATCAACGACCTGCACCGGAAAACCCACCAGTGGTTGCAGGAATTGTTGGAAAGCCTGAACCAGAGCAGCGATTCATCGGAATTTCTGGAGCATCTCAAGGTGGACCTGTTCCCCGACGAGGTCTATGTATTCACGCCCAAGGGCAAGATACTCTCGCTGCCGCGCGGCGCGACTACGGTCGATTTTGCCTACAGCGTACACACCGACATCGGCAACCGCTGCATCGCCGCCAAGGTAAACCACGAGCTGGTGCCGTTGCGCACCGAGCTCAGGAACGGCGACCGCGTCGAAGTGATCACCGCGCCGCACGCCAAACCTAACCC
>SCPW01000440.1 GCA_004298605.1 Gallionella sp. | reverse complement strand
CGTAGCTCGAGTGCTTGGATTTCGTCTGAGCTATCAAAGGGCATAGGCCAATCTCCAAGTAACCAGGAATATCAGTAGTGACGCCAATGATGACGCCCAACGTAAAATTGAGGGGCAGCCCGCTTCTGGGCTGTCCCTCTCGAATGACGGGTTGGGCATCACTTTTGATTGAACAGCCAAAGCAAAACCCCTCCGAGGACGAGTAAATTTCGGGCGTTCTCTTGCTCTTTCTGGCGGATAGCGGCTTGCAGAGCAGCCTGCTTTGCTTGGAATTGTTTTAGCACGAAATCTTGAGCCTGAGCCATTGCGGCCTGTGGATCACGAAACACCGGAAGGTACTTCAGGCCACTAATGAAACCTGGAAGAGCAAGCCCATCATCAAGAACCAACGGCAGGATGGTCTTGTTAAGTGAATGAGCCTTTCCAATTTCCTGTGGCACCCAGTCGGAGGCTTTTGCATTAGCACTCCACAGAAGAACAAACAAGTCGCACGCCCCAATAGCAGAGGAAATCTTTTCAGAGAGTGGCTCGCTTGCGGTAACGGAATGTTCAGCAACAAAGACTTCTACTCCGGTTCCAACAAGTGACTGTTGTAACTCGGTTACATTCTTGAGGTCGTGCGTTGAGTAACTTACAAATACCTTAAACATGATGAGTATCCTGTTGTGATGCCCAACGAATGAAAGGGACTTCCCCGTCCCGAGGCTGCGGAGAAGTTTCCGCAAACGGCAACAAGTGCCATGATGGAATTTCGATCATTTCATCAACACCACGAAAGGGGAAGTCCATGAACATTATCACCGTAGGAATCGATCTCGCCAAGAACGTGTTTGCCGTGCACGGCGTAGATGATAGCGGCAAGCCCGCGCTGGTCAAGCCGAAGGTTTCACGCGCAGACCTGCTGCCGCTGATCGCGCAATTGCCGCCATGCACCATCGGCATGGAAGCCTGTTCCGGCGCACACCACTGGGCGCGCTTGTTTCGTCAGTACGGCCACACGGTAAAACTGATGGCGCCGAAGTTTGTCGCGCCCTACCGCATGACCGGCAAACGCGGCAAGAACGATGCGGCGGACGCCGCCGCGATCTGCGAGGCCGTCACTCGCCCGGCCATGCTTTTCGTCCCGGTCAAGGAAGAACACCAGCAGATCATCCTGTGCCTGCACCGCACCCGGCAGGGCTTCGTCGAGGAACGCACCGCCAGCTACAACCGCCTGCGCGGATTGATCGCGGAATTCGGCATCGTGCTGCCGCAGAAGGTTGCCTGCCTGCGCCGCGAGATCGGCGCGCACCTGGAAGACCTGCCGGGTTATGCCAACCTGTGCGTCAGTGACCTGCTGGCGCACACCGCTGACCTCGATGTGAAGATCGCCGAATACGACCGCGCCATCGCACAAGCCGCGCGCGATGACGCGCGCAGCAAACGGTTGATGAAACTACCCGGCATCGGCCCGGTCACCGCCAGCGCGTTGCTGGCCAGCATGGGCGGTGGTCACGACTTCGATAACGGACGTCAGGTGGCGGCGTGGATCGGCCTCGTGCCGGGACAATACAGCAGCGGCGGCAAGGCGCGGCTCGGGCGGATTACCAAGGCCGGAGACAACTACCTGCGCAGCCTGCTCGTCATGGGCGCGCGAGCGGTGCTCAACAGCATCGGCGACAAGCAAGATAGATTCAGCCGCTGGGCGCGAGCGCTGCAAGAGCGGCGCGGCTACTGGCGCGCCGTGATCGCCATCGCGGCGAAGAACGCGCGGTTGGCGTGGGCGGTGTTGAAGTACGGCGAAGATTTCAAACTGGAGCCGGGCAAAGAGTAAAAACCAAAACCGTCTGCCAAAGAGAAGATACCTGAAAGGAATATACGCGCCGCAAAGCGGCGACAAAGAATCACCGATGCACTGCCAGCGTTGATGTGAAGCGGGTTGGACCCGCGCCGGGAGAGCCTGATCACTTTACTGGGGAGAAGTTAAACCCGACTAACGATTGAGGTCCCGGCGCGCGTCTTTCATCAGGGTCCGGGCGAATGCCCAACATGACCGGTTGTAGTTTAGCAGTCCTTCACCTTCTCGCACGATGCAAGCAGCGCGATTTGAAACGGAACGGAGAATGGCAATGAGATAGAAAATTCAAAACCGCTTGCTAAATTGGGGAAGCCCTTGTAGTCTAAGGTAACTGGCCGCCGGAACGCGCAGCGTGGAGGCAGTCCAGTTGACCGCATGGTTGGGCAAAAAAATGACGAGGGAATTAAGCGGCTTTTCCATTTGCGGGAACGGATGAATGGGCTGG